>NZ_PEMX01000049.1:0-24741 GCF_002759075.1 Pseudomonas sp. 382 | reverse complement strand
GTCCGTATGACCAAGGGCGCAGACCGCCGCGTCGTGATGGCTGATGGCAGCCAGAAGCGCGGCTATCACGTTGAATTCAAGCGCGCCGGGCAGCCGGCCGGGGAGGGGGTGTGAGCCTATTCCAGTGCGAAGAATGTGGATGCCGCGATAACACCGCCACCAGCGGCTACTGGTTTCGCAACGACAAGGGAAACCCATGCCAAGGCCGCAAGCTGTGCGCGGCCTGTGACCCGAGCATCGGCAAGTGGCATGGCGTGTTCAGGCGTGAATACCTGCCCAAGGGCGAATTCTTCACCAACCGCCAAGGGAATCTTGAGCACAAGACCACCGGCAAGCTTTGCCACGAGTACCTGGCCGAGGAGAAGCACTGATGGACACCAACAAGATGCGCGAGCAGTTCGAAGCGAAATTTCCTGTCCCTTCTGGCATTGCTTGGGATGAAAGCCTTGGCATGTACAAGGTTGTCGATATTTGGAAGCTGGTGAGCACCCTGCAAATCGGCGAGCACAACTCCCGATGGCAAGGATG
The DNA here is from genome assembly GCF_002759075.1 of Pseudomonas sp. 382. Lineage (NCBI taxonomy): Bacteria > Pseudomonadati > Pseudomonadota > Gammaproteobacteria > Pseudomonadales > Pseudomonadaceae > Pseudomonas > Pseudomonas sp. 382. Next base: position 24,213 of record NZ_PEMX01000049.1, on the reverse strand, counting down.
GCAGGCCTCCCGAGAGGCCGTGGTGGTTGAGCTGCCGAACCGAGCTGCTGAGGCCTACCGCGAAGAGTTCGACGACATGGAAGGCGGCAGCTTCAACGAGGCGGCCTACATCCGCGACGTGCGCAAGGCGATCGAGGCCCAGGGCCTGAAGGTGGCGCCATGAAGACCGCAATCACGTTGATCCTGCTGCTGGCCCTTTCCGGCTGCCAGGTCTGCTGTGACGCCCAGGGGGAGAGCTGCGGCGCGCGCTGCGAGGTGAAGCCATGACCATCGACATTTTCAGGAAAGACCTGATCGTTGAAGTACTGCACATGGGCGAAGGCGACGAGACATTCATCACAGCGATCAGCGGGCGAATCACCGTGGAGCGCCTGCAGGAGATCGAAAAACAGATGGCGGATGGGGAGGGCTTCGAGAAGGGTGCCGGATCTTATGTGTTCGACTGCGCTTACTTCCCAGGCCAGTACGGCGAGTTTGGCTACTGCGAACTGCCGCCGTGCTGGGAGCTGACCCCTATCGGTTTCGTATCCCTTGAGCAACTGGCCCTTGAAACGGCTGTGGAGGATGACGATGACTGACTTCGTGATGCACAGCATGGCCGACGCCAATCGTCTCTTCGGCATCCTGCAGGCCCAGGACTTCACCAAGCCCAAGCTGATCGTCATCCGCGACGAGAAGCGCCCGGACGTCTGCAACCGGAAGATGTGGGCCATGCTCCGCGACGTCTCCCAGCAGGTGGAGTGGTACGGCCGCAAGCTAACCGACGAGGATTGGAAGCACATCTTCAGCGCAGCGGTGCAGAAGCAGGATGCGGTCCCGGGTATCGACGGCGGCTTCGTCGTCCTGGGCGTATCGACCCGCAAGCAGTCGCAGAAGTGGTTCAGCGACCTGTTCGAAGTGATGCACGCCTTTGGCGCCGAGCATGGCGTGCGCTGGACTGAGCCGGATCGGTGGGGAGGGCGTTACTGATGCGCGTCGTATCCAAGAAGGTGCGCGAGAGCGCTCGCGGCCAGGACTGCACTGTCCGCATTCCAGGCATCTGCAACTTCAACCCGGACACTACCGTGCTGGCCCACCTGCCATGTGGGCAGAAGGGTATGGGCATGAAGGGCTTCGACACCGTGGCGGTATACGCCTGCAGCGCCTGCCACGACGTGCTTGATGGTCGGGGGAAGGGCGACGTGGACTGGTCCGACATGCCTCGGGCAATCGCTGAGACTCATGAGGCCCTGATCCGGGCCGGCATCTTGACCATCAAGGGGGCCGCATGACGGAACTGACGCTACCGTGGCCGCCGGCCGCATGCAGCCCGAACGCCCGGGTGCACTGGACCAGGAAGAGCAAGGCGGCCAAGTCCTACCGGGCAGCCTGCCACCTGCTGGCGAAGCAGGCCGGCATCAAAGCTCCGGAAGGTGAGGCGCTGCTGATGCTCGAGTTCGTGCTGCCGGATCGCCGCCGGCGCGACGACGACAATCTGCTGTCGATGTTCAAGGCTGGGCGTGACGGCCTGGCTGACGCCCTGGGCATCGACGACAACGTGTTCGTCACCCAGATCAGGGTGAGCAAGGAAACGATCAAGGGCGGCGCCGTGCGCGTCCGTATCCAGCCTCAGGAGGCAGCGGCATGACCTGGACAATCGCAGACACCGCCGGCGCGCTGCTGCTGGCCATGACCATCGCTTCCACCTGGTGCGTAGTGCGCGCCAAGGGCATCGAAACTCGTCGCAAGAAGGAGAACGGCCAATGCAGCTGAACAGTGCACGGCAAGCCTGGCATGACTGCCTGTACACGGCCTGGGACAGCCAGGGTTCATTCATCGAGCAGCTCGGCCTGCTGGGCGCCATGGTGCAGACCACCGAACGGCAGCGCCACGCTGGCCATGCCGCTCACCAGGTAATCGCGGGCGGTGTGCAGTCTGCAATCGACAAGCTCAAGCCGCACGTCAAGGCGTTTGGGCACTTCATGTACGCGCCGCGCCTCGACGTGGATGACAAGGAAACGGCAGAGGAGGTGGTCTTCCTCATGGTTCAGCAGCGTTCGCCTCGAATGACCGCGGTCAAGCGAGAAAAGCTCGAGTACGTGGTCAAGGGCGTCATGGCCCGGTACCGGTACATGCACCAAGGCGGACAGTCGGCCAACGACGATCCGCTGGAGTCGCCCGAGGGCTTCCGTGCGTGGATGGTCGCGCACTACGACGTCAAGCTTGAGTCGACCAACTGGGAGAGGGATTGGGCCGGATTCGTCCGCCTGGCCTTCGACTGCTGTGAGGATCTGGACAAGGAGGCACTGAGCCCGGTAGCCGCCGCAATCTACGAAATGAAAAGGGCCGCTTGAGGCCCTATTGCGTTCCCGTTCGGCTGGTGATACCGTATCGCCATTGTTACAGTTTTGCCTTTGGCAAACACCAATCAAAAGCCCGGCCAAGTGCTGGGCTTTTTTGTGCGCGCAAGAAACGCAACTGCAGCCAGGGCAGGCCCTAACGGGACAGCCTGGACACTGCTAGCCGGTAGTGTGGTGCACGGAAAAACACCGGCAGCCCGCGCACCCTGACCTCACATGCTTTCAGGGTGGCGCGTGACCGGATCGGCGAGACTGGTGCATTGGGGTGCCAGCGCTGCGATGGTCTTCGGCGGGCGGCGTGGGAAGACACGCAAATCAGCGGATGTAGCTCAATCGGTTAGAGCGCCGTCCTTCCAAGTCGGAGGCTCAGGGTTCGAGTCCCTGTATCCGCTCCATATTCGTTATGTGCTGCTCCGCACCTCTGCCCGGTCCCTCAATAGGGCCTCCCCTCCGGGCCTTTTCTTCTAGGAACCACTCATGGCCGAACCAGCAAGCACGACTGCCGGCGTCCTGCTGGTGAAGTACGGCGTGATCATTGGCGGCTTCGCAGGCGCGATCCTCTCGCTGACGTTCCTGCGCGGCCTCACCCGAGGCCAGGCTGTAGCAGCCTTCTTCACCGGCTTCGCTTCCGCGATCTTCTGCACCCCGCTAGCCATCAGCTACTTCAACCTCGGCACAAGCGGAGAAACCCAATACGGCGTGGCCTTTCTCATAGGCCTACTGGCAATGAACATCATCCCAGTCCTGAAGTCGGTGGTGAGTCAGTTCGGAGCCAAGGGGGCTACCTGATGAGCTCTACCCTGATCCAAGTCCTGATCGGTACGAATGCATTCCTTAGCGTCCTAGTGGTGATCGCTGCATGCGACTACCTGCGGCGCATCCGGCCCATGGATAGCCCGCTGCTGGCTGTCGCGTTCTACCTGGTCGCCATCGGCGCGTTCGGCTCGTTCGTGCTGGCCATGAGCGGCCATGTGCCCACCCTTTACGGCGTGATCCTCAAGGCGGGGATCGTCCTGTACGCAGTCGCCCGGCGAGGGCATGTGTTCCAGGCGGGATAGCGCGCCACAAAACAGACAAGTGCCATTTTGTGGCGCGAGGAAATCATATGGCGCTGACACCCAAACAGCAGCGCTTTGTCGATGAGTACCTGATCGACCTGAATGGAACGCAGGCTGCGATCCGTGCCGGGTATAGCGAGAGGACTGCCCGACAGATCGCTGACCAGAACATGTCAAAACTTGTCATCAAGACTGAGATACAGAAGCGCATGAAGTCGAGATCGGAGCGCACCGAGATCACCCAGGACATGGTGCTGCGAGAGCTGGCCAAGATCGGCTTCAGTGACATCCGCAAGGTAGTGCGCTGGGGCGAGACGATGGTTCGCATGGTCGACTCCGATGACGATGGCGCGGACGACATGGTTCCGTACCATGGCCTGGCCTTGATCGATTCGACCGAGGTAGACGATGACACTGCTGCCGCCATTGCTGAAGTATCCCAAGGTCGTGACGGCCTGAAGGTCAAGCTGCACGACAAGAAGGGCGCCCTGGTCGATATCGGGCGCCACCTCGGCATGTTCAAGGACAAGGTAGAGATGAGCGGGCCCAACGGTGCGCCGCTCCTTGCCGCCACGCTTTCAGATGATCAGCTGGAGAGGCTGGCAAGGAAGATCAACGACGAGGTGTAGCGATGACCGCCGCAGCAGAAGAGCGCTATGCGGCGATCCAGCTTGCTCGGGCTGACTTCTACTTCTTCTCCCGCTGGATGTTCCTGCAGCGCAAGGGCTTCAAGTGGATGCGCGCGCCGCATCACAAGATGGTCTGCGATGCGCTGATGCGTGTTTTCCGTGGCGAGTGCAAGCGGCTGGTGATCAACATCCCGCCGCGCTACTCCAAGACGGAACTGGCGGTGATCAACTGGATGTCCTGGTGCCTGGGCAAGGTTCCCGACGCCGAGTTCATCCATACTAGCTACGCGGCCCAGCTGGCATCGAACAACGCATGGCAGGCCCGCGAGATGGTCGCCCATGAGGCGTACCGCGAGATCTTCCCTGAAACGCAGCTGCGCTCGGACAGTTCGGCCAAACATGAATGGCGGACTACCCAGAACGGCATCGTTTACGCGACCGGCTCAGGCGGCACCATCACCGGCTACGGCGCTGGCAAGCACAGACCGGGCTTTGGCGGCGCGATCATCATCGACGACCCACACAAGGCCGACGAAGCGAACAGCGACGTGATCCGCCAGGGTGTGCTGGACTGGTTCCAGAACACACTTGAGTCGCGAAAGAACGACCCGCACAACACGCCTATCATCGTGATCATGCAGCGCCTGCACGAGAAGGACCTGGCCGGGTGGCTGCTGGGTCGCGGCAACGGCGAGGAATGGGAGCTGCTGTCCCTGTCTGCACTAGATGAGGCCACCGGGCAGCCACTGTGGCCCGAAAAGCACACGGTCGAGATGCTCGAAAAGATGCGAGCAGCCAACCCCTACGTGTTCTCCGGCCAGTACCAGCAGCGGCCCAGTCCGCTCGGTGGCGGGATCATCAAGGGCGCCTGGATGCAGCGCTACAAGCAGCTGCCGGTGCTCAACTATCGCAAAATCTTCGCGGATACCGCGCAGAAAACCAAGGAACACAACGACTACAGCGTCTTCGAATGCTGGGGTCAGGGCGAGGATGGAAAGGCCTACCTGCTGGACATGATCCGCGGTAAGTGGGAAGCGCCAGAGCTTAAGCGGCGTGCCGTGGAGTTCTGGAACAAGCACCTTGCCTTCGATACCCACCAGTTCGGTTCACTCCGGGCAATGGCGGTCGAGGACAAGGCCAGCGGTACCGGCCTGATTCAAGACATCCGTCTCACCTGCAGCATCCCGATCCTCCCAATCGAGCGCCAGAAGGACAAGTTGACGCGCGTGCTCGACGTTGTCGGGTACATCGAGGCCGGCAGGGTTTGCATCCCAGAAGACGCGCCATTCACCAGTGACTTCGTTGCTGAGTGCGAGGCATTCACCCCGAACGACACTCATGCGCACGACGACCAGATCGATCCGATGTGCGATGCAATCAACGACATGGTTGCCTCGGGCAACGCCATCGAAGTCTGGAGAAGGTTGGCAGGATGAGCAAACGACATCAGACCAAGGCGCGAGCCGCGAAGGTTATCGCCGCGACCGATGCCGCCCGCAAGTCGTTCATGACTGGCGACAGCTTCGAGAACTTCGCCGCGCGCGTCGGGCTCCAGGCGAATAACCAGAACGCAGCGTCGCAGTACACCTTCGACCTGGTCAGCCGCAACCGCGTGCAGATGGAGGCGGTGTATCGCTCCAGCTGGATCGCCGGCATGGCGGTCGACCTGGTGGCCCAGGACATGACCCGGGCCGGCATCGAGATCGTCTCGGACATGGAGCCCGAGGAAAAGGACAAGCTGAACCAGGCCATGGAGCGCCTGCAGATCTGGAACCAGCTCAGCGACAACGTGAAGTGGTCCCGGCTCTACGGTGGCTCCATCGCCGTGATGCTGATCGATGGGCAGAACGTCAGCACCCCGCTCAGACTGGATTCCATTGCCAAGGGCCAATTCAAGGGCCTGCTGGTCCTCGATCGCTGGCTGATTCAGCCGTCGCTGGAGAACCTGGTCACCGAGTACGGACCGCACCTGGGCAAGCCCAAGTACTACACCGTCGTGGCCGACGCCCAAGCGCTGGTCAACCAGAAGATTCACTACTCCCGGGTCATCCGGCTGGAAGGCGTGCCGCTCCCATACTGGCAGCGCATTGCCGAAAACGGATGGGGCCAGTCGGTGCTGGAACGCCTGTGGGATCGCCTGATCGCGTTCGACAGCACCAGTGCCGGCACTGCCCAGCTGGTCTACAAGGCCCACCTGCGTACCTACAAGGTCGAGAAGCTCCGCGAGCTAATCGCCATGGGCGGCAAGGCCTTCGAAGCGTTCGTGAAGCAGATGGACCTGATCCGCCTGTACCAGTCGAACGAAGGCATGACGGTTATGGATGCCTCGGACGAGTTCGAGGCGCACCAGTACAGCTTCTCTGGCCTGGCTGAGGTGCTTCTGAGCTTCGGTGAGCAGATCTCGGGCGCCCTGCAGATTCCGCTGGTTCGCCTGTTCGGCCAGTCGCCGGGCGGCATGAACAGCACGGGCGACAGCGACCTGCGCACCTACTACGACAACGTGGCCGCCTGGCAGGACCGCGACCTTCGCCCGGGCGTGACCACGCTGCTGGAGGTGATTGCGCGCTCGGTGCTGGGCAAGCCCATGGAAGACGGCTGGGACTTCAAGTTCAACCCGCTGTGGCAGCTCACCGACACCGAGAAGGCCGAGATCGGCGCCAAGGACACCAACTCGGTGGTCCAGGCGTTCGATTCCGGCATTGTCAGCCGCGTGACTGCCCTGAAGGAGCTGCGCCAGTCCAGCCAAACCACCGGCCTCTGGTCGAACATCACCGACGAGGACATCAAGGAGGCGGAGAACGACCCGCCACCTGGTGTCGAGGGCCTGGAGCTGCCGAATGCGCACCCTGGACAAGAAGAAGCGCCGAAACCCGGTGAGAACGAGCCGGGCGGAGCGAGAGTACCAGCGTAGCCTCACCCAAGTGGCCCGACAGGTAGGCGCGATCATCAACGGCTTTCCGCCAGGTGATCCCGCCGCCGACCCGACCATCACGCAGATGCTGCGCCGGTATTCGGACCTGCTCAATGACTGGGCGGTATCTACGGCCAGCCGGATGATCGCCGACGTCAACCAGCAGGACCGCAAGGCTTGGGCTGAGCGGTCGGCGGAGATGTCCAAGGCCCTGCGCGACGAGATCCTCAATGCTGATACAGGGGCTGCAATGCGCGGCCTGCTGGCGGAACAGGTGACGCTCATCAAGAGCATCCCCACTGAGGCCGCCCAGCGCGTGCATGACCTGACCCTCAAGGGCATCGAGGACGGCACCAGGGCCGGCGAGATCGCCAAGGAGATCAGGCGCTCAGGCGAGGTGGCCGAGAGCCGTGCACAGCTGATCGCACGGACCGAGGTGTCCCGCACCGCTGCCACCCTCACCGAGGCGCGCGCCAAGGCGACCGGCAGCACCGGCTACATCTGGCGCACATCCCACGACGGCGACGTGCGTTCCTCGCACAAGGCCATGGAGGGGAAATTTGTGCTCTGGAGCGACCCGCCAACGCTCGACAAGCTGACCGGCCATGCCGGATGCCTACCCAATTGCAGGTGCTGGCCTGAGCCAGTAATTCCCGAATAACAGCCGCCCTGTGGCGGCTTTCTTGCGAGCTAAGCCATGGAACCCGTGACACAGATCTTCACTGTGCAGATCAAGCTGCGCTGGTGGGCGAAGCCGTTTCTGTTGGCAATGAACATCCCACTCATCTGCCTCGGGATGAGTCCTCGGGTTCCCGCCTGGGCATTCAGTGTCGGCGATATGGTTCGGGAGGATGTCAGCGATGGCGCACGCCAGAACTATTGATGAGGCCGGGCGCTGTTTCGCGCCTGAGCGCTTGAGCGCCCGGCAGAGCGTTACCCCTGAAGGGTTTCTGCTGTGCGAGGCCGTACCCATCGCCCGCATCGGCACGCTGCTCTACGACGAGAGCGAGCTGGTCAACGAAGACGGCCCGCTGATCGAGGGCGGCTCTGGCGGCCTGGTCACCATCGAGCGGAACGCCGACGAGGTCTTCCGGCCAGAGACCATCGCCAGCTTCGAGGGAAAGCCGGTCACCCTGGCCCACCCCGAAGACTTCGTGAATCCCAGCAACTGGCGCGAGCTGAGCATGGGGATCACCCAGAACGTCCGCCGCGGCGACGGGGTCGAGAACGACCTGATGTTGGCAGACCTGCTGATCACCGACGCCAGGGCCATCGAGGACGTGCGCAACGGACTTCGGCAAGTGTCCTGCGGCTATGACGCCGAATACGAACAACTGGCAGTCGGTCGCGGCCGCCAGACCAACATCGTGGGCAACCACGTAGCACTGGTAGAGCGAGGCCGCTGTGGTCCGCGATGCGCAATCGGAGACTCCGACACCATGAGCAAGAAACAGAAACGCAGCTTCGCCGATCGCATCCGCGCGGCGTTCATGTCCAAGGATGCCGAAGCGGCCGAGGCCCTGGCCAAGGAAGCGGAAACCGCCGACGAGGAAGAGGAAGAAGAGGACAAGGGCAAAGCCAAGACCGGCGACGCCGCAACCCTCGATGCCATCCTGAAGACCGTCAATGCCCTCGGCGCCCGCGTCGGCGACATGGAAGGCAAGATGGACGAGCTGACCAAGGACGACGACGAGGAAGACGAGACCCAGACCACCGACACGGTCCTGGAAGCCGAGCAGGCAGCTTCGAACCCGTCGGCCACCGGCACCACCTACACCGGCGACGCCGCCCTTCTGACCGACCTACGATCCCGCGCCGAGATCCTCGCCCCGGGCATCACCTTCGCCACCCGCGACGCCAAGGTGAAGACCGCCGACCACATCTGCGCCTGCCAGCGCCAGGCTCTGGGCAAGGCCATGGACACCGAGGGCGGCAAGGCCATCGTCGAGCCGTTCCTGATGGGCCGAGCGCTGGACCAAATGACCCCGGACCAGGTGTTCGCCGCGTTCACCGGGGCCAGTGAGCTGGCCAAGCTGAGCAACAACAGCCAGGGCACGCGCACCTCGACCACCACCAAGGACTTTGGCCGCACCCGGTCGATCTCCGACATCAACGCCGCCAACAAACACTTCTGGAACAAGTAAGGGGATCCCCGATGAGCAACGCATTTCTCTACCGCATGCCGGCGGGTATCCCTGGCGATGTGACCCGTGCCAGCCAGTCCACCATCGAGCCGGTCATGCTGAACCCGTCCCTGCCGTTCGCCGGCTTCGGCCTGTTCGGCAAGATCGTCAGTGACAAGTTCGTGCCGTTCGGTGCCGGTGATACCGCTGGTGCCGAGTACGGCCTGCTGGTCCGCCCGTACCCAACCACTGGTGGCTCGGGCTCCGACCCGCTGGGCACCTCGACCCCTCCGACCAAGGGTGTGGCTGATGTCCTGCGCCGCGGCTACATGACCGTGAAGCTGAACGCCGGCACCGCCGCCAAAGACGGCACCGTTTACGTGCGTGTGGCTGCTGCTGCGGCCGGCAAGCCCATCGGCGGTATCGAAGCGGCGGCCGACAGCACCAATACCGTGGCCATCACCTCCGCAACCTTCATGGGCGCTGCCGATGCATCTGGCAACGTCGAAATCGCCTACAACATCTAAGGGGAACGCTAGATGAGCAATCTGATTCTGCCGCGCTCGATCAAGCGCGCCCACACCCGCGACGGCATGATGACCTTCGACGCGGCCACCATTGACTCCACCGGCGTCTTCCTGATCGGCGAACTGGAGCGCCTTGACCAGAACCTGCACGGCCCACTGGCCTCGGTAACCTGGTCCCGCGACATCATGCTGCGCGAAGACGTTTCCATCGCCGACGAGATGTCCAGCTTCACCAACAGCACCTTTGCTGCGGTCGGCGGCACCAGCCCTACAGGCAAGGCCTGGATCGGCAAGGATTCCAGCTCGATCGCCTCGCTGGCCCTGGACATCGGCAAGACCGCCAGCCCGCTGACCCTGTGGGGCATGGAACTGTCGTGGACCCTGCCTGAACTGGCCTCTGCCCAGCAGCTGGGCCGCCCGGTCGACTCGCAGAAGTTCACCGGCATGCAGCTCAAGCACAACATGGACATCGACGAGATGGTCTATGTGGGCGACTCTGACCTGAGCGTCACTGGCCTGGTCAATGCCGCTTCGGTCACCAACGTCAGCAACGCCATCACCGGCAGCTGGGCAACCGCCACCCCGGCGCAGATCCTGGCCGACGTGAACGACCTGCTGAACAGCGTATGGGCAGCCTCTGGCTTCGCCATCTGCCCGCGCGAACTGCGCCTGCCGCCAGTGGCGTACAGCCAGCTGGTGAGCCGCATCGTCTCCGACGCCGGCAACATCTCTGTGCTGGAGTTCCTGCGCGTCAACAGCCTGTCGAACTCCATCAACGGCACCCCGCTGAACATTCAGCCGCTGAAGTGGCTGACCAACCGCGGTGTCAGCAACGCCAACCGCATGATGGCGTACACCAACGAGCAGGACCGCGTCCGCTTCCCGATGGTGCCGCTGCAGCGTACCCCACTGGAATACCGTGGCATCCGCCAGATCACCACCTACTACGGCCGCCTGGGCGTGGTGGAAGTGGTCTACCCGGAAACCATCGGCTACCGTGACGGCATCTGAGGGCTTCATCATGGCAAAGCGCAATGTGATCAAGCCCTTCAAGCTGAACACCGCTGACGGTGTGATCGACTTCGCGGCCGGCACCCAGGTGATCGACGACAAGTATGTCGATCACTGGTTTGTCCAAGCCCACCTGGAGCCCGAGGTCGTCGATGAAAGCGAAGAGGAGGAGAAGAAGCGCCTCATCGCTGAACTGGCAGCCAAGGGCATCAACGTCGGCGGCAACATCAAACTCGAAACCCTGCGCGAGCGAGTGGCCAAGGCCAACGCTGACGCCTGATACAGGACAGGACCATGGATGCAGCCAAGTTCCGCGAGGACTTCCCCGAGTTTTCCGATACCACCAAGTACCCGGATTCGGCGGTGAATCTCTGGATGAGCTTGGCCATCAATGTCCTGCCGCCTGATCGGTGGTGCGATTACCTCAACATCGGCATCGAGCTGTTCGTGGCTCACAACCTGACCGTCGCCGCCGGCAACCAGCAGACCGCTGCAGCTGGTGGCGCTGGTGGCCAAGTGAAGGGGCCGGTGAACAGCAAGTCGGTGGACAAGGTCAGCGTCGGCTACGACAGCGGCGCGGTATCGCTGGAGGATGGCGGGTTCTTCAACCTGACCAGCTACGGCATCCAGCTGCTGCAGCTGGCGCGCTTGATCGGCACCGGAGGGTTCCAGATATGAGCCTGAAAGTGACCAAGGACAACGTCGCACAGGTGCTGCACGCCATCCAGAAGCTTGCCGGCCAGGAGGTTCTGGTCGGCATCCCTTCGACTGAAGCCGAACGCAATGATGACGAGGCAGGCGCCCCGCTCAACAACGCGCAGATCGGGTACATCCATGAATACGGCTCGCCCAAGGCTAATATCCCGGCGCGACCCTTCTTGGAGCCTGGGGTTGAGGAGCAGCGAGCCAGCATCACCAACCACCTGCAGACAGCGGCAAAGGCTGCGCTGAATGGCCAGGGCGAAAAGGTGGAATTGTCGCTGAATGCGGCCGGCCTGATCGCCTCGACCGGGGCGCGCAACAAGCTCAACTCTGGCGAGTTCGCACCTCTATCACCCAGCACCATCCGCAACCGGCACAAGAGCCGTGGCACCAAGTCAATGCGCGCTTCTGAAAAGCGCTATTTGGATCTGGTCGCTTCGGGCTCATCGCCTGAGCAGGCCCAGGAAGAGGCCGGCATTCAACCGCTGGTCAACACCGGCCAGCTACGCAACTCCATCACGTACGTCATCAGGCGTAAGGAATAATTCATGGCCCTGCTCGATGTCACAGAGGTCCTGCTTGATCCGGACTTCATGGACATGGGCCTGGTCTGTAAGCGCTCAACCCAAACCGTCGGCGACAATGGCCGCGCTACCAACGCGCAGTCATCGACGACATTCGCCGGCGTAGTCACCAGTGACAAAGGTGACATCCTCGAGCGCATTGCCGGCGGCGAGCGCAAGAAAGGCTCCATCACCATTCACACCATGTTCCGGCTCACGGCCGGCGACGGCGACGAGATCATCGCTGATGTCGTGACCTGGCAGGGGCGGGATTACACCGTAGCCAACGTCAACAACTACAGCCACTTCGGGCGCGGATTCGTCGCAGCCTCCTGCGACCTTCTACCCCTGTCGGGATAAACCATGGCGAATACCTCAGCAACCGGCGGGTACCTGACGCCGGATAGCAGTCCCGTGCCCGGTGATGAGGCGCTGGAAGACCTGCTTCAGCCAATGGTGTCCGGGATAACCGGCATCCCAGGCAAGTACGTCCGGCCGCGTTGGCAGCCAGGTAACCCCAAGCAGCCAGAGCCTGACGTGAACTGGTGCGCCATTGGCGTGATGTCCACGAAGCAGGACGCCAACCCGGCGCTTGAGCATGGGGGCGGCGGCGAAGGATCTGACCAGTACCAGCGGCATCAGGAAATCGTTCTGCTGGCCACGTTTTACGGGCCAGATGCCCAGGCCTTCGGCCAACTGCTCAGCGATGGCATGTATGTCGCGCAGAACAGCGAGGCCATGAAGGCCAGAGACATGTCCTTCATCGAGGCCGGAGACCTCATCGCCGCTCCTGAGCTCATCAACCAGCAGTGGGTCAGGCGTTACGACCTGCGCATCCGGCTCCGCCGCAAGATCACCCGCACCTACCCGGTGCTTAACATTCTGTCCGCCGAAGCCACGGTCATTACCGGCTGACCATTCCAGGAGAATTCAATGCCTACTCTTGCCGTTTCGGACGTCGTCAACGTCCAGGTTGTCATGTCTCCCAAGGCAGCCGCGACCCGTGATTTCGGTTCCCTGCTGATCCTCGGCGCATCTGGCACAATCGACACCAGTGAGCGTATCCGCCAATACTCGTCGCTTACCGCTGTGGCCACTGACTTTGGCACAACTGCGCCCGAATACCTGGCCGCCAGTTTGTTCTTCAGTCAGTCCCCGCAACCGGCGATCCTCTACATCGGCCGTTGGGCCAAAGCTGCGACATCTGCCAGGCTCAATGGCGGCCTGCTGTCGACCGCACAGCAGGCGATGTCGAACTTCACCAGCATCACCACCGGCTCGATGAAAATCACTGTCGACGGCACGGTGAAGACCTTGTCGGCGCTGAACTTCAGCGCTGCGGCAAACCTGAATGCCGTAGCCTCGATCATTACCACTGCACTGGCCGGGGCTACTTGCGTGTGGAATGCCAACTTCTCGCGCTTCGAGATCACCAGCCCGACTACCGGAGCAACGTCGACACTTTCCTACGCAAGTTCCACCGGCACCGGCACTGACGTTTCTGAGCTGCTTGGCCTGGTTACCGGTGTAGCTTCGGCCCCAGTGAACGGAATCGTGGCCGAAACTCTGCTGGCTTGTGTTACCGCGCTGGCCGCCCAGTCTGCCGATTGGTACGGCCTTCTGGTCGCTGATACTAGCCCGGCCGATGCCGACCTGATCGGCGTGGCTGGATTCATCGAGGGCGCAGCGCCATCGCGAATTTTCGGTGTCACCACCCAAAATCCTTTGTCGCTGGACGGTACCAGCACTACCGATATCGCCTCGAAGCTCAAGGCAGCCCAGTACAAGCGCACCTTCAGCCAGTACTCGAGTTCCAGCGCCTACGCCGCCGCATCGATCTTCGGCCGGGCCTTCACCGTGAATTTCCAGGGCAACAACACCACCATCACGCTCAAGTTCAAGCAAGAGCCTGGCGTGACCGCCGAGGGCCTGAACAGCACTCAGGCCGCAGCCCTGAAGGCGAAGAACTGCAACGTGTTCGTGAAGTACGACAACGACACCGCGATCATTCAAGAAGGTGTGATGGCCAACGGGTACTTCTTCGACGAAGTGCACGGCCTGGACTGGCTGCAGGATGACGTGCAGACCGCCGTTTACAACCTGCTCTACACCAGCACCACCAAGATTCCGCAGACCGATGCCGGTATCAACCGCATCGTCTGTACGGTCAACGACCGGCTTGAGCAGGCCGTCAACAACGGTCTGGTAGCGCCAGGGCAGTGGAATGGCCCGGCATTCGGCGCTCTGACTTCCGGCCAGTTCCTGTCGACCGGCTACTACTCCTACGCCCCGCCGGTTTCCACTCAGTCCCAGGCGGACCGTGAGGCACGCAAGGCCCCAGTCATCCAGTCGGCGATAAAGCTGGCCGGTGCCGTCCACTTCGTCGACGTCATCATCGACGTCAACCGCTGATCGGAGCTGATCACCCATGGCAACCTATTCGTTTCTCGACGTAAACGCCACGCTGGTGGGCGCTGGCGCTGTTATCGACCTCGGCTCTGGCTCGGCCAATGCCGAGGAGGGCATCTCGATTGTCGCGGCCAACGACAAGAACACCATGACCATCGGCGCGGACGGCGAGGGCATGCACTCGCTGCACGCCGACAAGTCCGGCCAGGTCACGGTACGCCTGCTGAAGACCTCGCCCAAGAACGCCCAGCTGATGGCGCTCTACGACGCCCAGTCGCTGAGTTCGTCCCTCTGGGGGCAAAACCTCATCACCATCACCAACTCGTCGAGCGGCGACACCACGGTAGCCCGGTCCTGCGCCTTCAAAAAACGCCCGGACCTGAACTACCGGAAAGACGGCGATATCGTCGAATGGGTATTCGACTCCGTGAAAATTGACGGGATCCTGGGGACCTACTGATGAGCGAATTTGACCTAAACGGCATCACCTACCGGATAGGCAAGCTGTCGGTCTTCGACCAATGGCACCTGTCGCGCAAGGTAGCGCCGATCATCCCGACCCTGATCCCGGTGTTCGTGAAGCTGCAGAAGTCCGGTGGCGGCAACCCGCTGAGCCGAGATCTGACAGGCATGGCTGAGCTGATCACCCCTTTTGCCGAGGGGATCGCCAACATGGACAACGAGTCGTCGGAGTTCATCCTGTCGAAATGCCTGGGTGTCATCCAGCGCAAGCAGGGCGACTCGTGGGCGCCTATCTGGAGCAGCCGGGGCTCTGTGTGCATGTTCGATGACATCGACCTGGGCGCCATGATCCAGATGTGCTTCAGGGTCATCAAAGAGTCGCTCGGCCCTTTTTTCAAAGGGATGCTTTCCGGGCAGAGCACACCCCAGGGCTGAGCATCGAGCTTGCCCATCTTCCAGGTGATGAGGACTGGCTGCTGCTCCCCGTGATGGAGGGCATGTGCCGGTACGAATCACTGCTCGACGGCACCCTTGATCTGGCTGACATCGCCAAGATGAACGACGCGCTGCTGGTTCGCGCTGAAAACAAAGAGCGCGTGCGCCTCGCCGCGGAGAGAAAGTAATGGCCGATCAGGATGTCATGAAGGAATTCCTTGTCTCCCTTGGCTTCAAGGTCGACAAGCAAGGTATGAAGTCCTTCACCGATGGCGTGGATGGCGCTACCCGGGGTGTGAAGAACCTGGTGACCGCCATCACTGGCGCCTCGCTGGCGGTAGCGGCCGGGGTTTCGGCATTCGCTTCGAACCTTGAGGGCTTGTACTTCGCCTCGCAGCGGGTCGGCGCCTCGGCTACCAGCATCAAGTCGGCCGAGTATGCGGCGCGTGATCTTGGCGCTTCGGCGTCCGAGGCGCGCGGGTCGCTGGAATCCATGGCCCGCTTCCTGCGCGAGAACCCGGGCGGCGAGAGCTTCCTGGAAGGCATTGGCGTGCAGACGCGGGATGCCAACGGCGAGCTTCGCGACACTGCCGACCTAATGGTTGGCCTGGGCAATCGCCTGCGCAGCATGCCGTGGTACCAGGCCAAGCAGTACGCCGGCATTTTCGGTATCGACGACAATACGCTGCGCGCAATCGTCAGCGGCGAGTTCGGCAGGAAGCTGGAGGAGAACCGTAAGCGCCTGGCAGGCAGCGGGCTGGACCAGGCCACCAAGGATGCCCATGTGTTCATGGAGCAGCTGCGGGGCGTGGGATTGCAGTTCGAATCGCTGTCCATTCAGGTGCAGGCCGCGCTCATGCACCGGCTCGGTCCAGAGCTGGAGAAATTCTCCGCCTGGTTCGAGAAGAACGGTCCGATGATCGCCGATCGCATCGTCGATGTGACAGAGAAGGTCATTCAGTTCGGCCAGGAATCCGAGCCCTATCTGAAGGCGATCTACCAGTTCTTCGTCGACCTGGACCGGGCCACGGATGGCTGGAGCACCAAGATAATCGTCCTGCTTGGGCTGATGCGGGCACTGGGGATGACCTCGGTCGTCACTGGTGTGCTCAACTTGGCAGCTGCCTTCGTGAAGCTTGGCGCAGGCATAGGCTCGGCGGCAACTGCTGCTGCAGCTCCGGCGCTGACTTCCTTGCTGGGCGTGACAGCCGCCGGGGCAGGCGCGTTGCTCTATTCCTCATCCCTGAATGAAGGGGAAGACGAGGCAGTCAGGGCGCGCCGCAATGCCGAGGATGAGGCCGCTGGCGATCTGCACGGTGGCTCTGACATGGCAGCTCGCGTGTCTCGATTCTTCGAGTCGCTCGGCTGGAGCAGTGACCAGGCCGCCGGCATCGCGGCCAATCTCTCGGCCGAGTCGAGCTTCGACCCGAACGCTGTTGGAGATGGTGGCAAGGCCTATGGCGTTGCCCAGTGGCATCCTGACCGGCAGGAAGAATTCCGCAAGTGGGCGGGCAAGGATATCCGCCAATCGACGCTGGAAGACCAGCTGCGCTTCGTTCATCACGAGCTGACGCAGGGCAACGAGAAAAGGGCCGGTGACCTCCTGCGCCTGGCCGAGTCCTCTGGGCAGGCGGGCGGCATTGTCTCGCGCTACTACGAGCGCCCTGCGGACAAGGAAGGCGAGGCTGCCAAGCGTGCGGCGGCGGCGGAGCGAATCGCAGCGAATGTGCAGCGTCCGATCTCCATCGTGATGAATACTGAAGAGCAGGCCGACTTCGACCATGAGCGGATATCCGCAGAGGCAGATAACAACGAGCCCCTCGCTGACAAGATGTCGGCGGATATTGATCGTCCAATCTCACTTGTGATGAGCGGCGAAGAACAGGCTGACTTCGATAGCGCTAGGAGTGAGGCTGAGGCCGAAGATTTCGCCCACGCGCTTCGGTCTGCCCATGCAAAGCTGTCTGATGATGCGGAGAGCACTGCTAACTCCCTGATTCGGGCAGCCGAAAATACTGCTTCGGTAAACGTAGCGACTCCGAGCTATTACGGACAGTTCGTTAATCCTTCAGCGGAATCATCTCGCAGTAATCCCGCCTCCAGCGTGAGCCAGAGCAACACCATCAACGTCTATGGCGCTACCGATCCGAACGCCACAGCCACTGCGGTCAGTGGTGCACAGAGGCAGGTGAACCAGGACCTTATGCGAAACCTCAGCAGCCCGGTGAATTGACATGCCCAACTTTGCAGGCTTCATCACGATCGATGCGAAACGCTCGATCGATAGCATCGTTGCGCATGTCACCCTAGAGGAGGTTGGTACCGACGAACTGCAGATCACGGACCATCCGGTCGAGCAGGGTGCCGAGATAACCGACCACGCCTACAAGAAAAACCCCGAGGTGGTGATCCGGTGTGGTTGGAGCAACGCCAGCCTGGCCGGAGTTATCGACAGCGCCAAGGGGCTGTTTTCCGCCTTGACGGGCGGCGATGCGTTCGGCTCTGACTATGTGTCGGGCATCTATAACCAGCTCCTTGCCCTGCAGCAGTCCCGGCAGCCGTTCGATGTGTCCACCGGAAAGCGCATCTACCCCAACATGCTGATGCGCAGCCTGACCCAGACCACCGACCCCACCAGCGAATACACGCTGATGGTCACGGCGGTGTTCCGGCAGGTACTGATCGTCAGCACGGCGGCAACCACGCTGCCGCCGCGAGACGACCAGGCATCGCCGGCAGACACAGCAGAAACCCAAAGCATGGGCGACAAGCAGGTCGCTCAGTCATACCCGGCCCCTGGCGGCTGGCAGCCGCCGAATGGGTGACAAATGGCCAACTTCGAAATACCGCTCACGCCCACTCCGCAGCGTTTCAGCATCACGCTGTCTGGTGTTCAGTACCGCCTGGCGGTTGTCTGGCGGAATGCCGAGCAAGGCGGGTGGGTGCTGGATATCGCGGACTTGAACGGCAACCCGATCATCCAGGGAATCCCCCTGGTGACCGGTGCCAACCTACTTGAGCAGTACGAATACCTTGGCCTGGGCGGCGTGCTCTGGTGCCAGACAACTGACAACCCGGATGCGGTGCCGACCTTCGAAAATCTCGGCGTCGGCTCGCATCTCTACTGGTGGACAGCTGACTGAGGGTGGACATGAGCATTCCGCAATACTTGCGCCAGATCAGCCTCAAGATCGGCAGCGACACCGAGGCTATCGACCTTTCCGAGCTGCGCATTCGCTTTTCGGTTCGCCGCGGCACAATCAGCACGCCGAACACCGCAGACATCCGGGTGTACAACGTCAGCGCCGCTACGGCGCGGAAGGCCCAGCTGAAAGAGTTCGGGCGGGTCGTACTCATGGCAGGGTACGCCGGCAACTACGGGGTGATTTTCGACGGCACCATCAAGCAGGTGCGTCGCGGGCGCGAGAGCCAGACCGACACCTACCTGGACATCACGGCTGCCGACGGCGACAGCGCCTACAACTGGTCGGTGATTAACATGTCGCTGGCGGCCGGGTCGACGGCCCAGGATCACCTGAAGTCTGCCGTTCAGGCAATGGAGGGGCGCGGCGTGACCATGGGCGACAGCGGGACGCTATCCACCAACAAGCTGCCGCGGGGCAAGGTGATGTTCGGCCTGACCCGTGATGTACTGGACAACCTCGGGCGTACCCAGGATGTGAGCTGGAGTATCCAGGACGGCAAAATGACGCTGATCCCTAACACCGCCTACCTACCCGGTGACGCTATCGTGGTGAACTACCAGACTGGCATGGTTGGGCTGCCGGAGCAGACTCAGAACGGCGTCAATGTGCGGATGCTGCTGAACCCGAGCGTGAAGATTGGGCGGTTATTGAAGATCGACAACGAAAGCATCCAGAAACTCAGGCTGAGCCCTGCGCCGCTTGATGAAGCGCAGAACCGCCTGTTGCTTGAGCAGATATCGCTGGCCGCCGACGGCGTCTACAAAACGCTCATCGCTGACCACCATGGCGATACGCGGGGGAATGAGTGGTACACCGATGTGATCTGCGTCTCTGTGGATGCCACGGTGTTCAACGCCCTGCTCAGGAACAGCGCTACACCAGGCGCCATTGCCGAGCCTGGCGCGGTCAAGCCCTACGGCTGATTCCGCTTCTTGTAGATAGACTTCTTCACTACACCGTTTCCGTCTTTGTCGATGCTGGTCACGACGTAAGCTTCTTCGTAGCCGCTCCTCGTCAGGCCGTTCTCGAACACGATAGTGACCCCTCCGCCGATCAGTCGTCCCCAGCAAGCCTTCATTGGAATGGCGATAGTGGTGGTGCTGTATTCGCGCATGTGCTGCGCATTCACCAGGGGGAGCTGGCAAGGGCGGTCCTCATACAGCACCTGGCTGACGCTGCGCGCGTTGAACCTGTCGCCCACGTACTGGTGGCCGTCGCCGGGCTCTACCAGGACGGTCTCAGCCATCGCCGGGCCTGCCGCTATCAACAGCGCCGCCGCCAACATCCTCATCATGGTGATTCTCCTTGAACGTAATCGAGAGACTCGACGACCCGCTGTCGATGCTAGTGGCTGCGCAGCGCTCCGCCCAGTCGAAATTGTGGACTGCACTCCCAGGGATAATCCAGTCCTTCAGCGAACAGGCGATGACATGCGTGGTGCAGCCAGCCATTCAGGCCTTCGTGACCACGGATAACGGGGCGCAGGTGCTTACCACGCTGCCCCTGCTATTGGACTGCCCAGTGCAGTTCCCGGCCGGTGGCGGCTGCACGCTGACCTTCCCGGTGGATGCCGGCGACGAATGCCTGGTGGTGTTCTCCTCCCGCTGCATCGATTCCTGGTGGCAGTCGGGCGGCATCCAGGCCCAGGCCGAGCTGCGCATGCACGATCTGTCCGATGGCTTCGCGCTGCTGGGCTTCCGGTCGCAGCCGCGAGTGATCGGCAACATCAGCCTACAGGCCGTCCAGCTGCGCAGCGACGACGGCGCCGCCTTTGTTGAGGTCAACCCCAGCACCCACGCGATAAACGCCACAACGACCGGCCCCATGGCGCTCACAGCCCCCTTGGTGACCATCAACGGGAACGTGCAGGTGAATGGCCGGGTGGATACAACGGGCGACGTGAAGGCCGGCACCATCAGCTTGCAGACTCACAAAACTAGCCAGGTCACCTCTGGCACTGGAACCAGCGGGGTGCCTATCCCATGAGGTATCGCAAGCTCGACGCCAACGGCGACTACACCTTCGGCAGCCAGCAGGCCGACTTCTACAAGGACAACCCCGACGCCGTGGCCCAGGCAGTCATGACGCGCCTGCGCCTCAACAAGGGCGAGTGGTTCATCGATACCGCCGACGGCACGCCCTGGAACACTGAGGTGCTTGGCGAGCGGACCGCCGCGACGCGCGACGCCGCGATCAAGAAGCGAATCCTCGGCACGCCGGGCGTGGCGCAGATCGACAGCTACGACAGCTCAGTCAACCCGGAAACACGCCGATTCACCGTGACGGCAACCATCACCACCGCCTACGGGCAGACCTCCATCAGCGAGACACTATAAATGGCGTCGTCAACTGCACCGGTCATCACTGCAACAGGGATCTCGGCGCCCACCTATGCCGAAGTCCTGGCCTTTCTCCAGACCCAGTACCAGTCCATCTATGGGGCTGACGTGTACCTGGGCAGCGATTCGCAGGATGGTCAGTTCCTCGGCGTGATTGCCCTGGCCATCAGCGATGCCAATGCTGCGACCATCGCCGCCTATCTGTCGTTCTCGCCAACCACTGCTCAAGGCGCTGGGCTGTCGAGCAACGTCAAAATCAACGGCATCAAGCGATCGTCCTTTAGCTATTCGACCTGCGATGTTCTCGTAGTCGGCCAGGCCGGTACGGTCATCACGAATGGCGTTGCTGAGGATCAGGCGAGTAACAAGTGGGCCCTCCCTGCGTCCGTGACCATTCCTCCAGCCGGCCAGATCACCGTTACCGCGACCTGCGCAACGCCAGGGGCCATCACGGCATCGCCCGGGCAGATCGATAAGATCGCCACGCCGACGCGGGGCTGGCAGTCGGTCACCAACTCCGGGTCGGCTGCAGTCGGCGCGCCGATCGAGACTGATTCGGCCCTGCGTCAGCGGCAGAAGACCTCCACGGCGCTGCCGTCGCGCACGGTCCTTGAAGGCACGATTGGCGCAGTCGCCAACGTATCCGGGGTCACTCGGTACGCGGCGGTGGACAATGACACCAACGTGACAGACGCCAATGGCATACCGGCACACACCATGGCGATCATTGCCGAGGGCGGCGATGCAACGGCTATTGCCCAGGCCATTGCCGCCAAGAAAGGGCCGGGCGGTGGCACCTACGGGACCACCTCTGTGACGGTGCTGAACGTCTATAACATGCCGATCACCATCAACTTCTTCCGCCCTACCTACCGCGCTGTGACGGCAGCTGTGAGCATCAAGGCCCTTGCCGGATACACCACAGCCATCGGCGCCGCGCTGCAACAGGCTGTGTCCGACTACGTGAACCAGGTCGCTATAGGGGGAGGAGCAAGCGGAACCGTGGAATGGGCCGACGCATTGACGGCGGCCAACAGCATTCCCGGCAGCACCACATTCAAGCTGACCGCGCTGACTTTTTCCGGGCCTGGCGGCTCTGGCACACCAGATTTGCCCTTGGCATTCAACCAGGCGGCAACCTGCACGCCTGCAAGCGTTGTCCTAACGGTGACCTGACATGCAAGACATCAAGGATTACACGGGGAAGATCACTAGCGAGCACTCCGACAAGCCGAAGTACATGGCCATGGTCGAGGCTGTCTCGCAGTGCTTTCTGGACGCCAATCAGGTGGCGGCTGGTCTATCAGATGATTTCGACCTGGACCTGGCAAATGACGCCCAGCTTGATGACGTGGGCCTATGGGTCGGGGTCTCACGACGAATCCCGACGCCTTTGACCAACGTCTATTTCTCGCTCGATACCGCAGGCCTCGGTTTCGATGAGGGGGCTTGGAAAGGGCCGTTTGACCCAGACAACGGCATCACCGTACTGGACAACGAAACGTACCGCTCGCTGATCCGGGCAAAGATTGGCGCGAACCACTGGGACGGAACCCTAGAACAGTCAAAAGAAGTTCTTGACCTGGTGTTCAGTGGCGACACGTATGCCTTCATCCAAGACAACCAGGACATGACCATCTCAATCGGACTGACTGGAAATCCGCCCAGCGCGATCGAGTGGGCCCTTATCACTGGTGGCTACATCACGCCTAAGCCACAGAGCGTCGACGTCAAATATTACTACTCAGCTTCAACGAGCGGCCCGCTATTTGGCTTCGATGTTTCCAACCAATACATTGCCGGCTTCGATCAAGGAAGCTGGAGCAACGTCTATTCCTAAGAGGTATCTATGGCGACGAATGATTTTCTGCCGTTCGGTGGGGCCGCAGGCGCGAACGTAATGACTCAGGCGAGTTACGCCGCGCTGGCGGCTCGCACGGCTGGCTTCTCCTCGGGAACGGCAATTTCCTCGCAGCTGAATAAGGTGTGGCGTCAATCGTCCATCATATCGGCCGCAGTAGCACAGATGATTTCTGACAATACCGGCCTTGATGTACTGGATGATGGAACTATTGCCACGATAGTAGCTAACCTGAAAACAGCTACCAGTGGCCGGCTGCTCAACACCCAGATTTTCGCCACACCCGGCACGTTCACCTACACCCCGACGCCAGGTACGCGGAAAGTCAGAGTCCGCGTTATTGGAGGCGGTGGTGGTGGTGGCGGATGCGCTGCGACGACGGCAAGTAACGCGGCTCCCGGTGCGGGAGGTAGTGGTGGCGGCTATTCGGAGTCGACACTTACATCAGGCTTTTCTGGCGTATCGATAGTTGTAGGAGTTGGCGGTTCAGCAGGAGCCGCTGGTGCCAACAATGGCGGAAATGGCGGCGGATCGTCGTTTGGCGCGATCCTTTCGGCAACAGGAGGAGGAGGAGGCCAGGGTGCTGTCGCGGTAGCGAGTCCGTATTCTACAGGCTCAGATCCTTCCGGAGTTGGTACAGGGGGATCAATCAATGCTCAGGGTACTGGCGGTTCCCCATCGATCCTCACCACTATTCAAAACTATCAATCCGGCGTGGGCGGTGGATCCTCATTTGGTGGTGGTGCCAGTCAGCGACGCTATAGCGACCAGGGCCCAGGGCGACAAGGTGTTGGGCCAGGAGCAGGTGGATCGGGAGCAGCCTCTGGCGGTTCCACAACTACTGCCGCGCTGGCTGGCGGCGCTGGAGCCCCGGGCATTGTTATTGTCGAGGAGTACTTCTGATGCCGATTTATGCTCGAATCGAAGATTGCAGGGTGATGGAATTATTAGAGACTGATGGCGACATAACGCAGATGTTCCATCCGTCGCTGGTCTGGATTGAAGTTCCTCAAGATGTGCCTGCGACGCAGGGTTGGGAATGCGTCGAAGGAGAGTTCTCTGCTCCCGCACCTATCGTTCCAACCGATGAGGAATTGAAGGCTGCAGCTTTGGCGACCCGTAACCGTCTGCTGGCCGCAGCAGATGAAGCTACCGCTGGCATGGCTGACGCCTATATCGCAGGCCTTCTGAGTGCGGAGGATACAGAGACGTTCAAGTCGTTCGCAGCCTACAAGCTTGCGCTAAACAAAGTTGATAGGCAGCCAGGCTATCCAATCGATATAAACTGGCCTGATAGCCCGTAGGAGTTTTGGTCCACCAAGGGATTGGTGGGATGGCGCCGATCATTACTATGATTGTATAATTCCAAGCAGGAATTTGGCGCTTGGGTGCCAGTCCCTACCGAGGAGAATCTGTTGAGCATGTTGTTGGTCAGTGAGTGGCTAATGTAGCTTGAGGATTCTAGTATAAAGGCGAAGTGCTCACCCGGAAATGGTTATGCAGGGAACTAAGGATGGTCTGAAGTAGCCATGCATTTCCGGCTGACTTCAGCCTCCGCCGATTTTGAAAGCGGCAAACCGATCAAAAACGATCAGATAACCAGCTCATTTCGGTGTTTCTAGCCGCCGAGAACACCTC
>NZ_PEMX01000048.1:0-25897 GCF_002759075.1 Pseudomonas sp. 382 | reverse complement strand
TCTTTGCGGGTCTGCTTGCGCTTGCCGGCGTACTCGGCATCGGCGAAGGTCATCTGCTTCATCAGAAAACTCGGTGGGTGGCGTTCGGCTATTTTGCCAAAATCAGAAAGTCTTTTTCAGACTGTCCTTAGCAAAACTGCTTATGCTTGCGCAGCGCCATGTAATTTGGGAGGGCATCGACACCATTACGCCACTGGTGCTTCAGCAGGTGTATGACAGTCAAATGAGGCTTTTGCACAAGCCCATCGAGGCCCTACGAAGCGGTGATCCACTTCAGATTGCTGATTTCGAGGACATGATGCCTACAAAAGACCAAATCGCCCAAATGATGAGCTACGACTTGGCTCGCCGGGCGGACAGGGCTCATCTTTCGCTACTTACACAAGCCGCGATTACTCCTCCACCTCTAGCCGAAGATAAATCGGTTCCGAAGGCTCCAAATCGTACGGTCGTACCGGTTGCTGATGGCGCGTTAGATAACGTGCATTTTTCGAAGCACGAAGACCTCCAGGATCAGCTCGAACAGCGCGGCTGGGTGGATAGAGATTCTTCCTGGTGACATGAGGCAGGGAGTTCAGGGTAATGGCTGATCTTCTGTTGTGCTTTCCAAAGCCGTTTCCGGATGAGTCGCTCTATAGCCTGGCCGTTCGCTATCACAAGCTAGCGGCGAATCCGGGATACCGCGTGACGAGCCAAGAGCTCTTCGGCAGCTACTCGCGTACATGCGGTTCTATCCTGCCGTGCTGCTTAGGGGCTCTGTCAGAGCGTCTGGGAGGTGCCATTTCTGTAAGACAGCTGATCGAGCGCTTCACGCTTTTACCGCTTTATTTGCCTTTTTTAAATGACGAGAAAGGCCGCGACGCCGCCATTCTGATGGGAGGTAATCGAGGGACAGGCCTCAAGATGGCCTTGGGCATTACAGCATCGCGCTTCCTCCAACACGCCTCGTTTAGGTATTGCGAGAGCTGTGTGAGAGAGGACATTCTGGAGTGCGGCCTAGCCTATTGGCACCGCATTCACCAGGCTTCGGGCGTTTGCGTCTGTCCACGCCACAGCGATGTACTACAAGCAATGACATTTCCCGGAGGGTCGGACTGGCGTTGTATGTTGCTTCCGGGGGAATCTGCTGGAACGCCGGTTATGGACTGCGGTGACCACACTGGGGCCGTTGCCATTGCCCGCATGCAGTTGTGGGGGCTCGACCATCCCGATGAGATGAAAACGATTCAGGCTGGAAATTTGCTCAGGAAACGTTTGGACGAGATGGGCTTTATCAGGTCTGGACGAATTAGAGAGCAGATGCTGAGAGATTTCTTAACCAGACGACTTCGGTGCAGTCCTAGCGCCGCCGAGTTTGAAGAAATAGTCAGATCCGCTGACTGGGTCTTTCAGATGTTGCGGCGACACGGTCGAATCGTGCAGCCCTTAAAGTTCTATTTTCTCTGCTGGCTCCTTGATCTAGGGCTGGAACACCTGAAGCCCTACCGTCTGGACGCCGATATTTGCGCCGGTGTTGGGGTCCGGCGTGATAAATCGCAGCACCTCATGCAGGACGATGACCTTCACGCCCGGCGAATAGCCTTTGCAAAAAGTGCGAACCTCAAATGTCATGACAAGCCGGGTTATCAGTGGTTGTACCGCAACGACAGGGAATGGTTGGCTCGTTATGTTGCTGCGAACCCCTACCACAGAGACCAAAGAATTTTGGTCGATTGGCAATCCAGGGACTCGGCCCTTGCGTTGCAGCTCGCTAAAGCGAAGACGATCATTCTTTCTGTAGACGGAAAGCCTCAGCAGGTCACCCGTGCTGCTCTATGCAGGGGTGTCATAAACGGTTCAGCTCTCCTCAAAATGCCACAAAACTTTCCGATGAGCATAGGGTTGATGGCGGATTTGCTTGAATCTACTCATGACCACCAGCTACGTAAAATTCGGTGGGCAATTCGAGAATATTCTCTGACTGAAAACTGTGCGATGAGTGTTCTCTACCGTTATGCAGGAATACGGATATCTCGCGTCTCCGATCATGAAGTTCTTAGGCAGATACGTGACGATAGGGATTAGTTCTATTGGCCTCGTACAAAAGTTTATTGAATATAGATCTCTTCTTCTCTCGCAGAGCTTCTTGCTCGCTCTTGTTATTTAGCAAATTGAAATAGTTTTCAGCGGTGTTGCATCCTAAAAACACATAGATAGGATATTTGTCGCTGGTGGCAATATTTGTGTTAGTAAGTTTTGAATCTATTCCCATTTCCTTTTTGATAAGTTTGGAAATATTTAGCTCGGTTTTATCGAATGCATAAGTGCGACTTATCATGAGACTTGCATATGCGACAAAGCCTGCCACTCCATCATTGATCATCGGGCCGCGATAGTCCAAAAGATCTGCGACAAATTTTGCGTACATATAGCGGGTTGATCCGAATTCTCGTTTTTGACGTCTTGGCCATTTGTTGTGTTTGCTACACTTGGCTAGGTGACCAATATCGTGCTTTTTTAGTGGCATTGAGCAGGACGGACATGTCTCGATTAGAGTACAGGCATGAGTGCTGCAAACCTGTACAGAGCCCAACACGTGCCTGCAATGAATGTAGGGGGTTCCACAATTATGCAGGTCCTCGCGAACACAATCTGGACAAACTTTTGCCCAAGTCTTCGGTGTAACGATTGCGGTCGCTCGATGACGCCCGAGGGCGGCTATCATAGGATACAAAGTGTGATTATTCAGAGCTAATTCCGAAATTTTGTGTTCGTTCAGTAGCTTTGGGTAATGAAATTCTTGATGCGGCCGCCACTCTGTTTGCAGGGGGCCAAAGGTTTTATTTATCCCGAAGCCAGCACGAGGTATCGGTTTTATATAGAAATCTTCAGTTTTTAAGGATTTAATACCTAGAAGCTCATTGCCGCGCTTAAGCGCTGATGCGATATATTCTCCAGGTAATGGTGCAAAAATTTTCATGAAATAAGGTTCTGATACCCGTTGCTAGACGAGCGGTAAGCTATTTTAGTTAGAGGATACCGGTATTGCATCCACATTATTGATCGTGTTGGGCTAAGGTGTGAAGGTGAAAGGGCGTCGGACGTGCTTAGGAATCAAAATGGCTCCAGTCCGGCAGCCACGCACAAGAGGAGGTCGATGTAGTGAATCCTACAAGCACGCGCCCACCTGTTGAATCGCAGGCCTTTCCACCGACATTCCACCTGGTTCATACCCACCCTGACGAGTTGAGCCAGCTGGAGCTCCTGCGTCTAGTCCAAGCAGGTTTTTTTTTCAGCGACGTAAAGTGCATGGTCGAGTCATCGAGCCTGTTCAAGGCTCGGAACCTCGTTGGGAGAATCACAGGAAGATCGACCAGAAGCATTCACCGTCTGAGCCATCCCGATCAGGCCCATCGCCTGGACACCCAGCAGAGCGCGGTGGCGTTCCAATATGCAAAAGGACTGGAGCTTGCATCGAAGGCATTTGGCTCTCAGATGCTCGCGGAGCAGTGGCTTTGCAGACCGTGCGGTCATTTGATGGGTTTTGTACCCTTCGAAATGCTCGACACGGCGCTCGGGTTCAGCGTGGTAGCGGACTATCTTGAACGTCTACGCGTGGGTGTCTACCAGTAGTTAGCCTGAGTGGAAATTGGTATGCGGTGAAGACGCAACGTTACCGTCTTCAACAAGCGGGACTTACAACCTTGTAATCCCCGTATCACTCAATTGACAGCGACAAAACCTTAATCTTCAGTCACGTCTAGTGGAGTGATTGAAATGAAAGTCATCAAAAGCATCACCGCGATCCTGGCCATAGTGGCCTCCTCAGCCGCGCTTGCCGAAGGAGGATCCGACCGTCTATACGGGAAGATGATTCAGGCCAATGAGCAAGCTATGCGAGCTTATGCAGCCGCCAATGGTAAGAAGCCACCTGAGGTGATCCATTATCACTACGGGATGCGGCTCGACGTGGCGAGGGTAATCAGCATGACATCGACCAAGGCGAGTTGCGACGTGATGCCGGCACAGATGAACTACGAGGATTCCAACGGAGACGTGAAAATCCTTGAATACCGGACCGCTGGAGTCGGTTGCCGGGGCCAGAACTGAGCATTCAGCGAGCGGACAGGGCTTACGCTGATAAAAAGCCGGGTTGAAGCGTCAATTCCGGCGATTGATCGCCTGGTGACCGGCTTACATGACTCGGGGAGTACGATGAGGATTGGTAGCTCAGACAGGAGAGCCTAATGACTGAATCAGTGCGCACCACGGTAAAGTGCCTTGATCCTGGCGACGGCTCCGGCGATGTCATTGTGGAATTACCCGACAATTTTCTGCGCGAGCTGGGGCTCACGACGGGCGACATACTCTCCATCGAGCTCATCAACGGCGGTATCGTACTCAAGCCAGTACGCGAGTGCCGTGAATCTGATTAGCTACCTTTTGCAGGCCCACTGTATCGTCGTGTTGAGCAGATGAAGCTTTCTAGCGGAGCACATGGGACGGCAGTCAGCCTACTGCCGTCCTTCGGGTCGATGAGTTATTTGGCCGGATAGTTGGCGACTACTTGGTCCTCGCCGCTTTTGGTTAAACCAATGACTTGGTAGGCATGGCTTACGCCATCAACCTCCATGCCTGGGGATCCAGCTGGCATTCCTGGTACGGCGATCCCGGCCAGATCGTACCGCCCCCTGAGTTCTCGAATCTGCTCAGCTGGCACGTGACCTTCGACAAACTTTCCGTCGATCACAGCTGTGTGGCAGGACGCTAACCGTGGCGCTACGCCCAGCTTCTGTTTCACTGCGCTCATGTCCGTCTCAACATGGTCGATCACTTTGAAACCATTAGCTTCCAGGTGCGCAATCCACTTCTTGCAGCAACCGCAGTTCGCGTCTCGGTGAACGTCGATGGACAATGGCTCGGCAGCGTAGGCCGCAGAGGTCACCAGAAGCCCAGCGATAGCGGCTAGCCGAACGAATACCTGGTTAGTTGGCATGAGTGTGCTCCTTACCGTCTTTGTGAACATGCGTCTTAGGCGACGATGCCGGGTGGCCATCCGAATGGGCCTCGACCGCATTGTGGTCACCGTGATGATCTGCCGCTTGGGCGGAGCCTGCGGGTGCAGTTCCGTGGTCGTGAGCTGCCTGGGCATGATCGTCGTCTGCCGCTTCGTCGTGATCACCATGCTCGGCACGACCGCCTACGCCGTGCTGGCCCTCATGGTTGTGCATATCGCTTTCACCGCCGCCGTGCTGGTGGCCACCGCTCGTGGCCACTAGAGCCTTGTACTGCTCAGGATTCATTTGAGGCAGTTGGTCCAGGAACGCGACGATTCCCCAGATGTACTCGTCACCCATGCTCTTGCCCCAAGCGGGCATGCCGGTGGCTTTGATACCGTGTTTGATCGTCCAGAATGCGGCGGCCGGATCGCCTCCGACACCGACCTTGGTGAGGTCAGGTGGCGACGGATATAGCGCTTGGCTTAGTTCAGTCTTCCCAACGCCTGGGGCGAGGTGGCACCCAATGCACATGGCGTTGTAGTTGCCTGCTCCTGCCTTGATCAACGCGGCATTCTTTAGGTCAGGCACTTCAATGTCTCGCGCTCGAACCTCAATCGACCGGTCGCGAGCCATGGCGAGAAACGAATGGACAGCCGGAAAGTGAGGATCATCGGCGCCGACATTCACCAAGCCGAAATACGCCGTGCCCAATACAGCAGCACTTCCGACAGCACCGGCCACGAGCAGCGTTGTAATTGTTCTTTTCATGTTGGAATTCTCAGAACCACATCCTGATACCGGCAACGAAGCGTGCCTCATTAACATCTCCGCCCTCGTCTCGGATGAAGTCAGCGGTGTTGCCGTAGGAGCGGCTCCAGGTAACGCCTATGTATGGAGCAAACTGGCGGACAATTTCATACCGTAGACGCAGCCCGACTTCGGTATTGGCCAGACCCGAGCCAACACCGCGCTCAGGATCGTTCTTGCCATAGAAGTTCGCCTCGGCCGTGGGCTGCAAAATCAAGCGATTGGTCAGCAGGATGTCGTATTCGCCCTCAAGACGCGCAGCAGTCTGGCCGTTCTCGCCTATGAACGCCGTGGCTTCGGCCTCGAAGTCATACAAGGCCATGCCCTGAATACCAAAGGCTGCCCAGGTCTGTGGGGATTCCGGTTTGAAATCCTGACGGACCCCGGCGACCACATCCCACCATGGACTGACCGAGCGGCCGTAAAGCAATTGCATCTCGGCGTCTTCGGTTACCCCATTGGTGCGCTCGCCTTCCGAACGAACCCAGAGTCGATTAATGTCACCGCCTACCCAGCCTGAAGCGTCCCAGGCCAGGGTGCTGCCCTCATCGGCGTCCTGGTATTCGAGTTGGTCCAACAGGAAGAAACTGTTGATTCCGCTGTCGTGCACCTGATGTCCACCCAAAGGCGGAAAGGCTGCCTCACGGTCGGCTTCGGTGAGCACTGGAATCGGCGTGCGGCTTGTTGTGGTTGGAGAAGTCGCTGAATCATGGTTCATCTGTGAATGGTCCATACCCTTCATCGAACCGTGATCCATGCCCTTCATGTTTCCATGGTCCATCTTGCTATGGTCCACCGGGCTGGATTTGCTCTGGCTTTGAGCATGCCCCATCTGGCTGTGATCAACAGGGGCAGTCTGTTTCTGCTGTTTGCTAACCCCCATCTTGCTGTGATCCATCGCCGGCATCGATTCGGACGGAGCAGCATCCATTTGCATGGAACCGTGCCCCATATTCGAATGATCCATGCCCGAATGATCCATTACTTCAGCGGCGAAGCTGGGCGTTACGCCCAGCATGCCGATTGAAACTGTCAAGGCCAGCAGCGAAGGCCGCCCAAAGCTATTGGCCATCTTTTCCTGCCTTAGCTTTGTCGCTGCCATGCGATTCCATCATTTTGTCGTGGTCCATGCCCTCCATCGAACCATGGTCCATCCCCTTCATCGAGCCGTGATCCATACCTTCCATGGAACCATGGTCCATGCCTTCATGGTTCATCCCTTGGCCCTGCTTGTTCTGCGAGCCTTTGGCTTTGCTTGCCTCGGTGGATTTCTGTGAGTGCTGATCATGGTTGTCGCTGGACCACGACGACGGGGCATAAATAGCCAGCATGCCTACCATCGCAGCAGAAAGGAAAAAGGCGCTTCGTTTCATTGGTTTGCTCATCTCAGATCTCCAGTTCATTCGTCCACACGGACTTCTCGGAACATGCCCATTTCCATGTGGAACAGTAGGTGACAGTGATAGGCCCAACGTCCCAAGGCATCTGCGGTGACGCGATAGCTTCGTTTTGAGCCAGGTGGCATGTCGATGGTGTGCTTGCGAACCATGAAGTTGCCGTTCTCGTCCTCCAGATCACTCCACATACCGTGGAGATGGATGGGGTGAGTCATCATGGTGTCGTTGACCAAGGTGATGCGAAGACGCTCGCCATATTTCAACCGCAGCGGTTCAGCGTCGGAGAATTTGATACCGTCGAACGACCACGCGAACTTCTCCATGTGGCCGGTAAGGTGCAGTTCGATTGTCCGTCCAGGCTCTCGACCATCGGGATCGATGAAGGTGCTCCGCAAATCGGCGTAGGTCAGCACTCGGCGTCCGTTGTTGCGCAGGCCAATTCCCGGATCGTTCAGCTTCGGGGTCGGCGACATGGTCTGCATATCGACCAACGGGTTGTTGGTCTCGGAAGCTGGATGGCTCTGCATTGCACCGCTCATGCCGGCCATGCCCTCATGACCCATGCCAGCCATCTTGCTGTGGTCCATGCCGGCCATGCTGCCATGGTCCATGCCAGCCATCTTGCTGTGGTCCATGCCGGCCATGCTGCCGTGATCCATTCCGCCCATGCTGCCGTGGTCCATGCCCATGTCGCTCATGGCGATGATCGGGCGCGGATCTACCTCCGGCACGGGCGCTTGCAAGCCTTCACGAACTGCCAGGGTGCCTCGGGAGTACCCGGTACGGTCCATGGACTGCGCGAAGATCGTATAGGCCTGCTCGGTTTCAGGTTCGACGATGACATCGTAGGTTTCCGCAACGGCGATCCGGAACTCATCGACCGATACGGGTTTGACGTACTGGCCGTCGGCAGCCACAACCGTCATCTTCAGCCCAGGAATCCGGACATCGAAATAGGTCATGGCCGAGCCGTTGATAAAGCGCAGGCGGATTTTCTCGCCGGGCTTGAAGATTCCCGTCCAGTTGCCGTTCGGAGCCTGGCCGTTCATGAGGTAGGTGTAGGTATACCCGCTCACGTCAGCGAGGTCGGTGGGGCTCATCTTCATTTCAGCCCACATCTTCCGATCCGCTACAGCGGCCGACCAGCCTTTCTCGCTCACATCGTCAACGAAGTCGCCAACTGTGCGCTTGTGGAAGTTGTAGTAGTCAGATTGCTGCTTGAGTTTGGAGAGCACCCGCGCCGGGTCTTCATCCGTCCAATCGCTGAGCATGACGACGTAATCGCGGTCATACACAAACGGCTCGGGATCTTTGGCATCGATCACCAGAGCACCATAAACGCCGGACTGTTCCTGGAAGCCAGAGTGGCTGTGATACCAGTAAGTACCGTTTTGGTGGACCTTGAACTTGTATTCGTACATGCCATCGGGAGCGATGCCGTGGAAGCTCAAGCCCGGCACACCGTCCATGTTGGCGGGCAGGATGATGCCGTGCCAGTGAATGGAGGTGTCCTGTTTCAACCGGTTGCGTACGCGCAGCGTCACGGTGTCGCCTTCGCGCCATCGCAGGATTGGCCCTGGCACGGAGCCGTTGATGGCCATGGCCGTACGAGCTGAGCCCGTGATGTTGACGGGCAGGTCACCGATATACAGATCGAAGTCCGTGCCGCTGAGCACGTTCGGTTGGCCAGGGCTGGTCACGGCCCAGACCGGCGCGCGCCACATGCCGAGCCCACCCAGAAGTCCGGTAGCGGCCAGGCCTTTGACGAAAGATCGTCTCGTGGTTTTGCTTTGCATGCCGTTGCGTCCAGTCAGGTAGATCGCTGATATCCAGGCTGCTCGATGGCGCAGCCCTTGGGTTCATTGGAGCT
Organism: Pseudomonas sp. 382; assembly: GCF_002759075.1. Classification (NCBI taxonomy): domain Bacteria; kingdom Pseudomonadati; phylum Pseudomonadota; class Gammaproteobacteria; order Pseudomonadales; family Pseudomonadaceae; genus Pseudomonas; species Pseudomonas sp. 382. The sequence continues at coordinate 16,844 of NZ_PEMX01000048.1, read as the reverse complement.
CTCACCAGTCTCGTAGACTTTTGCCACTGCGCGAGGCTGATGAGAGGCCGTAGTCTGAAACTGCCATAGTTCAGATTCCGGGGTGATTACATTTCTGTAAGCTCGGATCAGCAGCTCTCGTGGCCCGCGTGCTTGCCGGACTGGGCGGCGACTGGCGCCTGCTCTTTCTTCTCCTGCGCAACCTGGTAGGCTTGCATGGAGCTTTGGCGAGCCGCTTCCATCCGCGCAAAGGTCCGGTCCGCGCCGCCCTCTGCCAGGGCGATGCCTGCCATGCCGAAGGTAACGATCATCACAATTGCTTTGACCATGTTCATCTGAAGATCCTCAGTGGCTTCTGCGCCTCATGGCGTCAGGTACAGGGTCAAGTTAGCCTCGCGGTGCTGTCAGAAAACTGAGCTCGACATTACTTTTCCGTCAGCTTCTGGTTGGGCGTCTTTTTTCCTGCAAACTGGAGATGCACCCCGCGTGGATGAGAGCAGATGAAATTACTCGTAGCCGAAGATGAGCCGAAAACCGGTGTCTACCTCCAGCAAGGCTTGACAGAAGCTGGCTTCACCGTTGACCGGGTGATGACAGGCACTGACGCCCTGCAACAGGCGCAGAGCGAAGTGTATGACTTGCTAATTCTCGACGTGATGATGCCGGGGCTTGATGGCTGGGAGGTCCTGCGCAAGATCCGTGCAGCGGCTAAGGATGTACCGGTCCTTTTCTTGACGGCCCGTGATGGCGTAGACGATCGTGTGAAAGGTTTGGAGCTGGGCGCTGATGATTACCTGGTGAAGCCCTTCGCATTCTCGGAGCTGCTGGCTCGGGTTCGCACGTTGCTGCGCAGAGGCAACGGTGCTTCTGCTCAAACCACCATGAAGATGGCAGACCTTGAGGTGGACCTGCTCAAGCGTCGGGCTACGCGAAACGGCAAGCGGATCGACCTTACCGCCAAGGAATTTTCCCTATTGGAGCTGCTCATGCGCCGACGCGGCGAGGTGCTCCCCAAGTCGCTGATCGCTTCTCAGGTCTGGGACATGAACTTCGACAGTGACACCAACGTGATCGAGGTCGCGATTCGCCGACTGCGGGCCAAGATTGATGACGACTTCGCGCCAAAGCTCATCCATACCGCCCGAGGCATGGGCTACATGATGGATGTGCCCGAGTAATGCGCCCACAATCATCGCTCGTCAAGCGACTGACCCTGATGTTCATGTTCGCGGTGACTGCTGTCTTGGTCGTTGCCGGCGTGGCTTTCTACGGACTCAGCCAACACCATTTCCGGATGCTGGATGAGCAGGCACTCTCCGAAAAGCTGGAGTCAACGCGTCATATCCTGTCCATCTCAGCAGCGCGAGGCGGGCTCGACGATCAGGAGCAGCAGCTGCGGGCGTTGCTCGGCGCACATCAGGATCTTTCGGCGAAAATCACCAAAACTGACGGAACGGTCCTTTTTTCAGAACCCAAGGCTTCACAAATTCCTGAGCAGTTCGAGCAGGCGCACCGGGGCGCAGTTTGGGAATGGCAGGATGAAGCGCAGAACTTCCGGGGTATCACCGCCCAGTTAATCATCGCGGGTGAGCCGGAACCGGTGACGGCCGTGCTGATGCTCGATGTCACCACTCACGCGCATTTCTTTATCACCCTGCAATGGTGGTTCGGCATCGGCTTGGTGATCAGCGCGATTGTGAGCGCAGGCTTGGGCTGGGTCGTTGCCAAGAGTGGGCTTCGGCCTGTTGGACAAATCACCAAAGTGGCCACCGGGATGTCGGCAAGATCGCTCCGCGAGCGCATTCCGCTGGAGCCCGTACCGCTAGAGCTTCAGGAGCTCATCCTGTCTTTCAACGGGATGCTGGGACGGTTGGAGGATGCATTCGTTCGGTTGTCCAACTTTTCTGCCGATATCGCTCACGAGTTGAGAACGCCGGTCAGCAACCTACTGACCCATACCGAAGTGGTGCTCACCAAGAAGCGTGACCTGGATGCCTATGAGGAAAACCTCTATTCGAATCTGGAGGACCTTAAGCGCATGTCGCGCATGATCGATGACATGCTTTTCCTTGCCAAGGCGGATAACGGTCTCATCGTGCCCGAGCAGGTCGATGTGGACCTCTCCGAACTGGTATCCAAGCTGTTCGAGTACTACCAGTTCCTGGCCGAGGACCGGAGCATTCAGATGACCCTACAAGGTCGTGGCAAGGTTCGTGGCGATCGCCTGATGATTGACCGAGCGCTTTCCAACCTTTTATCGAACGCGTTGCGCTACACCCCGGAAGGCAACGAGATATCAGTGCAGATCGAGCAAACACGTGAAAACGTGACGTTGTCCATACGTAACAGCGGAGTAACCATCGATCCTCAGCACATTGGCAAGATCTTCGACCGGTTCTATCGGGCTGATCCAGCCAGACGCGAAGGTGGACCAAGCAATGCAGGTCTGGGCCTGTCGATAACACGCTCCATCATCGAGGCTCACAGCGGACGAATTTGGTGTACTTCAGCGGAGGGATTCACAACCTTTTACATCAGCCTTCCAGCCTCCAAGCGGTTGATTGGTGAAGCCTCTTAATGCTGAATTCATCCCGGTAACCTATACTCGCCCATCATGAAACGCTTCATTCGACTGCTCACCATCCTGATGCTTATCGTGGCGCTTCCGCTTAACGGGATGGCGGGCATCGATTCGGCGACTGAACCTTGTCCAATGCAGACCATGGGCATGGAAATGATGGCGGGCATGGACCATGACTGCTGCCAGGACCAAGAGCCGGGCAAGACTGGTGACCATGCCAAATCCTGCAAGGTAGGCCAGGAGTGCAGAACTGCCAGCACAGTGCAGCTCAGCTTCCTGACGCCTGGACTGACCTATGCCAAGCCACGACCTGCCGATACCTACGCTGTAGGCATAGCAACAGGTTCTCCCCCCGATCCATGGCGTCCTCCCCGCGTCTGACTCCCTCTTAATTTCACACCATCGTTCTGCCTAGCAGCGGGCCGATGGCACGCGCCTGGGCGCTGATCTTTCGAGGAATCATTCTCATGACTCCCCAACGTTTTCAGGGACGAACTTCCACTGCCGTCCTTTTCATACTGCTGCCGGCTGTCTCAGCACAGGCTGCAACGCTGTCGCTGGATGAAGCGCTGCAACTGGCTGAACGCAACGCTCCCTCTCTACAAGCCCGCCAGGAGCAGGCATCAGCTGCGCGCAACTTAGTCATTCCAGCGGGCGAACTACCCGACCCGCGCTTGAATCTTGGGGTACAAAACCTGCCGATTGAAGGCGCTGATCGCTGGAGCATGAACAGAGACTTCATGACCATGCAGGTGGTTGGCCTGTCCCAGGACGTACCGAACCGGGACAAGCGTAAAGCTCGCGTAGAGACAGCTCAGGCCACGGTCGAGCGAGCCGATGCTGAGGCGGTCTTCGAGCGCCTGAAGATTCGAGCGGCAACCGCGCAGGCTTGGGTTAATGCGTACACCGTGCAGCGAAAACTTGAACAGTTCGACGCTTTCTACAAAGAAAACCAGCTGCTGGCTTCTACGGTGCGGGCGCGCCTGGCCGGAGGCGCAGGCTCGACGGCCGATACGCTGGCTCCGAAACAGGAATTGGCGCAGTTGGACGAGCAGAAGGATGTTTTATTGAGTCAGGCAGCTCAAGCGCGATCCGCGCTGAAGCGCTGGATTGGGCAGGACGCCGAAGTAGGGGCGCCGACGTTCCCACTCTGGCCTGTAGACGCAGCTGAATACCTGCACTCCGTACATGCCCATCCGGAGCTCAATACCTACAACGCCATGACACGCGAGGCGCAAGCCCAGGTACACCAGGCCCAGGCAGAAAAGAAGTCGGATTGGTCTTGGGGGGTGGATTATCAGCGTCGTGGCCCGGACTTCAGCAACATGGTCAGCCTGCAAGTCAGCTTCCAGTTGCCGTTGTTCACCGGCTCCCGGCAAGACCCGATGATTGCGGCGCGACGCGCACAAGTTCGCCAGTTGGAGGATGAGCAGGATGCAGCCCTGCGCGAGCATCAAGCCCAGCTTGAAACAGACCTTGCCGAGTACCAACGTTTGCAGCGGGCGGTGCGGCGCAGTCGCGAGACGCTTCTACCTCTGGCCGAGGACCGGGTACGCCTCGCTCTGGCGGACTACCGCGCCGGTAAGTCGCCGTTGAGTGAAGTGCTGTCGGCACGTCGGCAACGCGTGGAAGCGCTGTTACAGGATGTGGATCTGCAAGGACAGTTGGCTGCAACAGCAGCGCGTCTGCATTTCGTATATGGAGAGGTGCGGGCATGAGGAATAGGTCGATTGGTTTGGTTGTGGCTGCTGCCCTTGCTATTGGAGCAGGCGCGGGCTTCTGGCTAGGAGGACGGGGCACGGTTACCCCATCGCAGCCAGTAGGTGAGCAAAAAGCGCTGTACTGGTACGACCCGATGTATCCCCAGCAGCATTTCCCGGCACCCGGAAAGTCGCCGTTCATGGACATGCCGCTCGTGCCCAAGTATTCAGACGAGACGGATGACAAGGGGCAGCCTGCGGTTCAGGTCTCGGCTGGGCTCCAGCAAAATCTCGGGATGCGATTGGCAACGGTGATGGCTGGCAGGCTTGAACGATCCCTGAGCGTGAGCGGCGTTCTGGCGTTCGACGAACGCGACTTCAGCGTGTTGCAGGCCCGTACTGGCGGTTACGTCGAACGCGTATATGGCCGGGCGGCGGGGGATATAGTTGCTAAAGGGGCTCCCCTAGCCGATGTGCTGACCCCGGAGTGGGCTGGTTTGCAGGAGGAATATCTGGCGTTGCGGCATTCCGGCGACGCTCAGCTGACGGCGGCGGCACGACAGCGGCTCCTGCTCTCCGGCATGCCGGTCTACCTGATCAACCGGGTCGCGAGCACTGGAAAGGTACAGCTCTCGGTCACACTTTCCGCGCCCACTGCCGGTGTCATCCAGGTTCTCGATCTGCGACCCGGCATGACGCTGACGCCGGGGACTACCTTGGCAAGGATCAACGGAGTGGCCAACGTCTGGCTGGAAGCCGCTGTGCCAGAAGCCCAGGCTCAAGGCCTGCGCGAAGGCCAGCCTGTGCAAGCGCAATTGCCAGCTTTCCCAGGCGATCCGGTACCGGGCAAGTTGACCGCGCTGTTGGCTGATGCCGATTTGCAAAGCCGCACGTTGCGCCTGCGTATCGAGTTGCCCAACCCGGATGGACGGCTTCGTCCTGGGATGACCGCTCAAGTGGCTCTCAATCCCGGCGTGTCTTCCGAGCAGAGCCTCTTGGTGCCTGCCGAGGCGGTCATACGCACCGGCAAGCGGGATCTGGTGATGCTGGCTGAAGAAGGTGGTCGCTTCCGACCGGTGGAAGTTGTGTTGGGTCAGGAGAGCAAGGGGCAAGTTGCGGTGTTGCAGGGCCTTCAGGCAGGTCAGCGCATCGTCGCGTCGGGGCAATTCCTACTGGACTCCGAAGCTAATTTGAAAGGCATCGAAGCGGCGACGGCGCCAGACGTTCAGCCAAAAGCGGGGCCCGCCTTACATGAAGCGAACGGCCGTATCGTGCAGATAGATGGAGCCCAGCTCACCGTTGACCATGGTCCCTTCCTCACCCTGGGTATGCCTGGGATGACCATGACCTTCCCGGTGGCTGATCAGTCGCTCCTTGATGGCCTCAAGGTCGGTGCACAGATTCGCTTTGGCATACGCGAACGCGACGAGGGCATGGTGGTTGAGCAGATCAAAGTGTTGGAGGGCCAACCATGATTGCCAAACTGATCCGCTGGTCGGTAGGCAACCGGGTACTGGTGCTGCTTGCTACGCTGTTTCTGGTGGCATGGGGCTTCGTCTCGGTGCGCAGTCTGCCAATCGACGCCTTGCCCGACCTGTCGGATGTACAGGTGATCATCCGCACGTCCTACCCAGGTCAGGCTCCTCAGATCGTTGAGAATCAGGTGACCTATCCGCTGACCACCACAATGCTCTCGGTTCCGGAGGCCAAAACGGTACGCGGCTTCTCCGCCTTCGGTGACAGCTTCGTCTACGTGCTGTTCGAGGACGGCACCGATCTGTATTGGGCGCGCTCTCGGGTTCTTGAGTACCTGAGCCAGGCACAATCGCGATTACCTGCGGCAGCCAAGCCGGTACTCGGACCGGACGCCACCGGAGTCGGGTGGATTTATCAGTATGCGCTGGTCGATCGCAACGGTGGCCATGACCTGTCGCAACTGCGCAGCCTGCAGGACTGGTTCCTGCGCTATGAGCTCAAGACCCTGCCGGATGTCGCTGAGGTGGCCACCATCGGCGGTATGGTCAAGCAATACCAAGTCCTCCTCGATCCGCTTCGCATGGCCAGCCTCGGTATCACCCAAGCTGAGGTGATAGAGGCTATAGGTAAGGCCAACCAAGAGACCGGCGGTGGTGTGCTGGAGCAAGGCGAAGCAGAATTCATGGTTCGTGCGGCCGGCTACCTAGGATCGCTGGACGATTTCAGAGCGATCCCTCTGCGACTGGCTACCAAGGGCGTGCCGGTGAACTTAGGCGATGTCGCTACGGTGCAGATAGGTCCGGAAGCCCGCAGAGGCATAGGTGAACTGGACGGCCTCGGTGAAGCCGTAGGTGGAGTGGTTATCCTGCGCAGCGGCAAGAATGCTCGTGAGGCCATCGCGCACGTCAAGGCCAAGCTCGAAACCCTGAAGAAAGGCCTGCCTGCCGGGGTGGAGCTTGTCACCGTCTACGACCGCAGCCAGCTGATCGACCGTGCTGTGGAGAACCTCAGTCACAAACTGGTCGAGGAGTTTGTGGTAGTGGCGTTGGTATGCGCAGCGTTTCTCTGGCACCTGCGCTCGTCGCTGGTGGCCATCGTGTCGCTGCCCGTGGGAATCCTGATTGCGCTGATCGTCATGCGTCATCAGGGTATCAACGCCAACATCATGTCCCTTGGCGGAATCGCTATTGCCATCGGTGCAATGGTGGACGCTGCCGTGGTCATGATCGAGAACGCCCACAAACGTGTAGAGGCCTGGCATGCCCAGCATCCTGGTCAACCTTTGCGGGGCGAAGCGCATTGGAACGTAATGACGGAGGCGGCCGTCGAGGTTGGACCAGCGCTGTTCTTCAGCCTCATGATCATCACGCTCTCGTTCATCCCGGTGTTCACGCTGCAAGCCCAGGAGGGCCGCCTCTTTGCCCCCCTGGCCTTTACCAAGACCTACGCGATGGCAGCGGCGGCTGCGCTATCGGTGACCCTGATACCGGTGCTGATGGGGTATTGGATCAGAGGGCCACTGCCTGCGGAACAGAGCAACCCGCTCAACCGGGGCCTCATCCGGCTGTACCGTCCGGCATTGGAGGTCGTCCTGCGCCGGCCCTTGCTTACCCTCGCTGGAGCATTGCTCATCCTGCTCAGCAGTCTGTGGCCCTTGAACCATCTGGGTGGCGAGTTTCTTCCCCCACTTGATGAAGGTGATCTGCTCTACATGCCTTCAGCCTTGCCTGGACTCTCCGCGCAGAAAGCTTCAGAGCTGTTGCAGCGAACGGATCGCTTGATTCGTACAGTCCCCGAGGTAGCCAGCGTCTTTGGTAAGGCCGGCCGCGCCGAATCGGCCACTGACCCTGCACCGCTGGAGATGTTCGAGACCACCGTGCGGCTCAAGCCCAAGAGTGAATGGCGTCCAGGTATGACCACTGAGAAGCTAATCGAAGAGCTTGACCGTATCGTGCGTGTGCCTGGGCTCACCAATATCTGGATTCCGCCTATCCGCAATCGGATTGACATGCTGGCAACCGGCATCAAGAGTCCGATCGGCGTCAAGGTTGCCGGCAGCGATCTGAACCAGATAGACCGGGCTACCCTTGCTGTGGAGCGGGCAGCGAAAAGGTGCCTGGAGTGACTTCGGCCCTGGCAGAGCGTTTGACTGGCGGTCGCTACATTGATTTGGACATCGACCGCCATGCCGCTGCGCGTTATGGCCTGAACATTACCGACGTACAGGCTATTGTCGCCGGTGCCATAGGTGGCGAAACCATTGGGGAAACGGTTGAAGGGTTAGCTCGCTATCCCATTAGCGTGCGCTATCCACGAGAATGGCGTGATTCCGTGGAGGGGTTGCGTCAGCTGCCGATCTACACGTCGCAGGGGGGCCAGCTGACGCTTGGCACCGTGGCTCGCATACATATTGCCGATGGCCCGCCCATGCTCAAGAGCGAGAATGCTCGCCCCTCGGGCTGGGTGTACATCGATGTGCGCGGCAGAGACCTATCGTCTGTTGTGGCAGACCTGCGGCAGGTGATCGACACCGAGGTAAAGCTCGATCCGGGCATGAGCTTGAGTTACTCCGGGCAGTTCGAATACTTGGAGCGCGCTAACGCACGCCTGGCCTGGGTGGTGCCGGCGACGCTGGCCATCATCTTCGTGCTGCTCTACCTGACTTTTGGGCGCCTCGGTGAGGCGCTACTCATCATGGGCACGCTACCGTTCGCGCTAACCGGAGGCGTTTGGCTGCTGTACCTGCTGGGCTACAACCTGTCGGTGGCCACAGGCGTTGGTTTCATTGCCTTGGCCGGCGTAGCTGCGGAGTTTGGGGTGATCATGCTCATTTACCTGAATAACGCTTGGGCTGAGCGTCAGGCCAGTGGCGAAACCACACGAGCAGCGCTGCTCGGCGCAATCCGTGAGGGTGCGGTGCAGCGCATCAGACCCAAGGCAATGACCGTGGCAGTCATCGTTGCAGGCCTGCTGCCCATCCTCTGGAGCAGCGGTACCGGCAGCGAGGTCATGAGTCGCATCGCGGTGCCCATGGTCGGCGGCATGCTAACCGCTCCGTTGCTCTCCCTGTTTGTAATACCTGCGGCGTACTGGCTGATCCGTCGCCGCGAACTTACTGTCACTACCCCCAACCCCTCAGGAGAAAACCAATGAAAAAGCTAATCGTCATCGCAGCCCTGGTCACAGCTTTCGCCGCCAGTGTGCATGCCCAGGACATGGATGGTATGGACATGAAGAACATGCCAGCTTCCGCCGAAGGAGGCCAAGGCACCCAGGCGGCACCCACCGCGCATGCTGAAGGGGCAATAAAGGCGCTGGATCCTCAAAGCGGAAAAATCACATTGGCCCACGGCCCGGTAGCAGAGCTCAAATGGCCGGCGATGACCATGGGTTTCCATGCTGAGCCTGCACAGCTGAAGGGCTTGAACGTAGGAGACAAGGTGAAATTTGGGTTCCGTATGGAAGGAAGCGTCGCGAAGATCGTGAGCATTCATAAGCAGTGATGTTCAAGCCTTAAATGATCGGGCACGCCTTCACACCGAGAGGATTCGGACAAGCTTACAGAAATGTAATCAATCTTCAGGACCCCGTCAGGTCGAACGCTACGTACCGTCATGAGACGGTGCACTGGCATCAAATCGACCCGATACCGGAGATATGACCATGAACAGTCGCTTTGAAGAATGCATCTCGGAATGCCTGCGCTGTGCGCTGGCCTGTGAAGGCTGTGCGTCAGCCTGCCTACAAGAACAAGATGTAAAAATGATGGCTGACTGCATCAAGCTGGACAGAGATTGCGCAGATATGTGCAACCTTGCGGCTACCTTGATGGCACGAGAAAGCATGCTGGCCAAAGAGCTTTGTGCCCTATGCGCCAAAATTTGCCGGGCCTGCGGGGAGGAGTGCGGTAAGCATAAGGCAGACCACTGTCAGCAATGCGCCCAGGCCTGCATGACCTGCGCAGAATCCTGCGAAGCAATGGCTGCGTAAGCGAATTTCGCCAAGCCTCCGCCTGCTTTCCATGCGCCTGATTAAGGATTTGGGTACGTCGATAATCGTCGTGCTTAGGGAGGCGGGTAGACCGCTGATGGACATGCGCTCTGGCAGAGCCTAGCTTGGGCAGCTAGCAAACCAGAGGCGCAGCGATCTGATAGCAAAGAAGCCCGCCTCAGCGGCGGGCTATCAGATGTCTCCAAGGGGAGGCTGTAGGCCAACAAGTCTCGGAGCAAGCACTTGTAGGATACGCCTGTTGGCTCACGCCCACCAGCCAGCTTCGGCGGAAGCGAGTGGTCCTACGTTCTGACGGCCGGCATTGGAAGCGGCTTGGTGAAGGCCACGTCGATTTGCAGGGCGATCCGCCAAGACAAAGCCGGCTGATTATCCCCAAGCGGTATACGATCAGGAAGAGTCAAAGGCAAAGCTAGGGGTGAATCTAGCGGGTACCCACATTTGAGGGCAAAATCTCCAGCTTCGCCTACAGTGCATTGGGTTGAGGGGGAAGGTGTGGGAGCAGAGCTAGATCGGGTAAAGGATCGCAAAAGGAGCAGAGCGTTAATCGAAGACCTCTACCTCGACGCGAACCGAGTTTACGTAATTCACTACTCCTGCGAATCGTTTTATGAAAATGATACGGGGGAGTCGAAACGTGTGACATCCATCGCCACACGGAACCTAAAAACCGGCCAAACCAAATCGTGGTCCATCCATAAAGAAGCAGAGCTCAGCAAACAGCTCTCCAGCATGCAAGCAGAGCTCAATAAATTCGAAAAGTCGATGCTGAAAGGCTTTTTCCAATGGCTTGATAAGCACAAGGATTGTCGGTTCCTGCATTGGAACATGCGAGACGAAAATTTCGGGTTCTTTGCGCTTGAGCATCGCTTTCGGGTGCTCGGGGGCAAACCCGTAGAGCTGCCGGATGACAAGAAGGTTGACCTTGCGCGTGAGCTGGTTGCGTTATATGGAAGAAACTATGCCCCGCATGCCGATAGCAGGGGAAGGAAAGGCAGGATCATGGCGTTGGCTGAACTCAATAATGCCAGCGACCAAGACGCACTGCCCGGCGCTGATGAGGCTGCCGCCTTTGTGAACGCTGAGTACATAAAAATGCATCAATCGACCCTCAGGAAGCTCGATATGTTTGCGAACTTCTTCGAGCGTACACATGAAAAGTCCTTGAAGACTAAATCCAGATGGTACGAGCGGAACGGGGTGCATCCTGTTGTGTTAATTGAAATCGTCAAAGACCACCCGATCTACACGACAGTTATCGTACTGAGCGGCCTTGCCATTGCCGCTGTCAATTTCAGCCGTTTCTTGGCGCTTTTCAACTACCCCCTGTAGTGCAAGCACCATTTCACCAATCTTTGGGCATCGTTATTAGGTTTGGAGGTATCTACAAAACTGGGACGATTCAGTAACGCCCTGAATACTAAAGGCTGCCTAGGTCTGTGAGGATTCCGTTTTGAAACCCTGACGGACCCCGGCGACCAGATTCCACCATGGACTGACTGAGCGCCCGTACAGCAATTGCAGCTCAGCGTCTTCGGTTGCCCCATTGGTGCGCCTTTATCCGAACGAACCTAGAGTCGATTAATGTCGCCGCCTACCCAGCCTGATGCGTCTCAGGCCAAGTACCCCTCATCGGCGTCCTGGTATTCGAGCTGGTGGAAAGGCTGCTGGGGGCACAATAAAGCTTGTCACAAGTGGGCAGGGCCCTGGTGGCGATCATCCTCCGCCTACACAATGTAACGGGCCGTCTAAGTGCTCACGGGCCATTTCCGTAGGAACAGTCACGCTCGGCAACGACTGCATGCCGAGTAACCATCCTGATTACTGGCTAACTGTGAGCTGCTGAAGGATCTGACAAGCCGCAGCCTCGCGACCGTCGTTACAGCTTTGCCTCAGCTCCACCAATTGCAACTGCAACACCTGCAAGCAGGCAATGCGATCCCTGACGTGCTGGATATGCTTATCAACGAGCTCGTTGACACCGGCGCAACTGCTGGACGGGCGGTCTCTGTAGCTTAACAAGCGACGTATTTCTTCCAGGGTCATGTCGAGCGTTCTGCAGTTTCTGATGAAAGCCAATCGATCTACGTGCTGCTGAGAGTAAAGCCGATAATTTCCCCCGCTTCGTGCAGGATCAGGCAGAAGCCCCTCGCGTTCGTAGTACCTAATCGTAACGACCTGACAGTTCGAAATTTTAGCCAGCTGGCCAATTTTCATCGCAATCTCCAAAAACGCTTGACTCTATAGTGGCTATAGGTTGTTGACTATACACCTGCATAGGAGAATCCAAATGGTAAATTGTTGCGACGATACTCCCAAAGCGAGCCCCGCAAGCAGCACGTCTACCACGAGCTGTTGCAAGGCCGCGTGCTCAGCTCCTGCCGAACCGTCCGGTCAACTGAGCACCTTCCGCATCGAGCAGATGGACTGTCCCACTGAGGAAGCTCTCATCCGGAATAAGCTGGAGCAGATCCCGGAGGTGCTGAAACTGCAATTCAATCTGATGAGCCGCACTCTCGGTGTGTGGCACGCACCACTATCGGCGCAGACCATCGTTGATGCTATCGCGTCTGTGGGCATGCGGGCGGTTCGCTTCGAGGCCACAGTAAGTACGCGAGTAAATATTGCTCAGATGGACTGCCCCACCGAGGAGCGGTTGATAACCGACAAGCTATCGGGAATGCCAGGCATCGCAGCGCTACACTTCAATCTGTTGCAGCGCACTCTCACTATTAGTCATGAGCCTAACGCGCTTGAGGCGGCTTTGAGTGCAATCAGAGAACTCGGCTTCACTCCTCAATCCCAGGTAGAAGCCAAAGCTTCGATTGAAGCCCAACCACCAGTCAAGAGTCATTGGTGGCGTCTTGGGCTGTCTGGTATAGCAGCGGTGTCGGCGGAGATTTTGCATTTCAGCCAAGCAGTACCAGAATGGGTAGTAGCCCTGATCTCCGTTGCCGCGGTGCTCCTTTGCGGTCTGGCCATCTACAAAAAAGGCTGGATCGCCCTCAAGAACCGTAACCTCAATATCAACGCCCTAATGAGTATTGCGGTTACGGGCGCAATTTTGATCGGACAGTGGCCCGAAGCGGCCATGGTTATGTTCCTGTTTGCAGTCGCCGAGCTAATAGAAGCAAAGTCTCTCGATCGAGCCCGCAATGCCATTCGCGGCTTAATGGACTTGGCGCCTGAAAAGGCAACTGTCCAGCAAGCCGATGGCAGTTGGATAGAGACGGATGTCGCTAATGTGCCGATCGACAGCACGGTCAGGGCGCGCCCAGGCGAACGCATCAGTCTTGATGGAGAGGTTGTCCGAGGGAACTCGACCATCAACCAAGCACCCATTACTGGCGAAAGTCTACCTGTGGAAAAAACCATCGGTGATCCCGTGTTCGCCGGTACTATCAATCAGGCCGGGGAACTTGAGTATCGGGTCACAGCAGAAGCCAGCCATTCCACTCTGGCCAGAATCATCCATGCGGTAGAAGAAGCACAAGGTGCACGTGCACCGACTCAGCGTTTTGTAGATCAATTCGCCCGTATCTATACGCCAGCCGTGTTCGCATTCTCATTAGCGGTAGCGATTCTGCCCCCATTGTTGATGGGAGGTGAGTGGTTCGAGTGGATCTATCGTGCCCTGGTTTTGCTGGTAGTGGCCTGTCCCTGTGCGCTGGTCATCTCGACTCCTGTCTCCATCGTTAGCGGCCTTGCCTCAGCTGCTCGCAAAGGTATTCTGATTAAGGGAGGGGTGTATCTGGAAAGCGGTCGCATGATCACCCACCTAGCCTTAGACAAGACTGGGACAATCACCCATGGTAAGCCAGTGCAAACTGACTACATGCCTCTGACCGATGGACTATCTAAGGATTTTCGCACTTTCGCTGCAAGTCTTGCAGATCGTTCTGACCATCCGGTATCGCAGGCCATAGCCACACAGGCGATTGAGCAATCCGTTTCCATATTGAACGTTGACGATTTTGAAGCCTTACTGGGCCGTGGCGTGCGAGGTGCTATTGATGGACACCGCTATCACCTCGGCAATCATCGGCTTTTAGAAGAACTGGGTTTTTGCTCCCCGACAATCGAAGCCACGCTTGACCACCTAGAACGCCAAGGCAAAACCGTCGTCATTCTGTCAGATGAGACACAGGCACTGGCGTTGTTCGCGGTAGCCGATACAGTGAAAGACACCAGTCGAGCCGCGATCAAAGAACTTCATGAGTTGGGCGTGAAAACCTTGATGTTGACGGGTGATAATCCGCATACAGCCGAGGCCATTGCGTCCCAGGTTGGTATTGATGAGGCCAAGGGTAGTCTGCTCCCGTCTGATAAACTGAACGCAATCGAAGCCCTGATCAATAAAAAAGCGACCGTAGGGATGGTCGGCGATGGCATCAATGATGCGCCGGCGCTCGCACGAGCCAATGTGGGCTTCGCTATGGGGGCTGCCGGTACTGATACAGCAATCGAAACGGCCGATGTCGCGATCATGGATGATGATCTGCGTAAAATACCGGCCTTCATTCGTCTTTCCCGCCAAACTGCTGCTGTGCTCACTCAAAACATCGGCCTTGCCCTTGGGATCAAAGCCATCTTTTTGGTGGTAACGCTGTTGGGGCACGCCACTATGTGGATGGCAGTGTTCGCCGACATGGGAGTAAGTCTGTTGGTTGTCCTGAACGGCCTGCGTCTACTGCGCAAGTAAGGGCGGATGAAGATCAAGCTACAACATTTCCGGTGGGGCGCTGAGCAGGGCCGAGATAGCGGTTCTCTGTTGCGGCCAATCTTAGAGAAGATGAAACTTCCAGGACGAAATAGACAATGAGCACTGGCAAGGATACTAATACTACAAGGTGTTGGTTGTTTTGGGGAATCGCAGCCGCCTTGGCAATGCTCGATCAAGGGCTCAAGTACGCCATTGAACAATTGTTTGTGTTAGGTAACTCGATCACCGTAGCGCCATTTTTCAGCTTAGTGCACGCCCGCAATACGGGGGCGGCATTTAGCTTTTTGGCGGATGCTGGCGGTTGGCAACGTTACTTCTTCATTGCCATTGCCCTGGGTGTTGCCGTGACACTGACCATGATGCTTCGTCGAGCACGTCCGTTGTGGGAAGCGTTGAGTTACAGCCTCATCTTGGGGGGGGCAATAGGAAATCTTCTCGACAGATCTGTCCGTGGGTATGTTGTGGATTACCTCGATTTCCATTACCAAGGCTGGCATTGGCCAGCGTTCAACTTGGCAGACATCGCCATCGTCGGGGGTGCGCTGCTGATGGTGGTAGTAAGTTTAGTGAGACCTGTGAGGCCAGCGTCTGAGGTGGATCGGACGTAATCGCACGCGACGTTACGCAGAATGTGGGGTAATAGGTTGCGTACACTGCTGATGATGTCGCTCACGACCTTAATCAGCAGTGTACACATCAATGCCATTTTGCTCCGGTGCTATACAGCGCTTGTGAAGCTGGTCGACACAGCGACGTACATAGACCTCGCACACGTTTATCAGTCTGAATTCAGTGACCTAAGCAAACTCGAAAATTCATCCAAATGATCAGAGAAAACTTCAGGGACGGCCGCGTACTCCAGTGAATAGCTGGCCTGCCCCCCAACAGCTGTTACCAAGGTGTGTTTGAGGACCTTTTTGCCGCTGGCCATCATGAGACAGGTTGTCTGCAACCCACTCAGGTCACCGACTTGCACTGATGTCGGTCTGCTGCAAGTCGCCAGAAGCCCCAGCCCCGAGTAGTGTTGTTGGAGCGCTTTACGCATTATCACGATGACGTTTTCGATGTTCACGATATGCTCGTTAAGCGTTACACGAGTGATTTCCATCGCAGCGACTTGTTTGCCATCTTTGTCTTCCAAAATAGCTCTCTGGCGTGAGCCGATAGGCTTCCCCTGTGTATCTATCGGGCTCGAAAGTACAGAGCTCTTCCAGCCGACAGGCCAATCTATCTGGTCATCAGGATCGCATATTTTAAAAATAATCACCGAAAGTGATGCTACGCAGACTAAAATGATAGAAAACTTATTAAATAATAGTGTTGGAAAACTCGATTTAGCAGTGCGCACACTCACCTCAGTTTTTAATACAACGCGGTTCCATAGTGAATGTCCGCGAGGCATCTACCGCACCTAAATTTTGCAGCGTGCGACGACCAATCAGAACTGGATAGTTCATTTTTCCGCGATCCTTAAGCGAAAACTCCTCTTCGTACATTCGAGTTCCAATACACATCCGCATCGTCACAACCGGCCTAGTTTCAGCACCACCTGCACCACGTACTTTAACGCTACGGATTATCTTGCGTTCAAATGGAGAGTTCGTCAGCTTACCGGATTTGCTGTCTTTTACCTCGACATTGAAGCGCACCCATTTATCTCCGTCCTTTTCATAATGTTCTAAGTCCTTGGCGTCCATAGACGACGTCAAGGCACCGGTATCCAGCTTGATTTTGACTGCGATATTTTCCGGCTGAATGAGCCCTTCCTCTACCCAGCCAAAGATTTTGGGTGGGTTTGGGCCCGCAAAACTGGAGCTCATGGTCAGGGCAACAAATAAACCTGCAAGCCAAGGAGTCGTCCGAAATTTCATAATAAAACCATAGTGAGCAATATTTTAGTTTCAAGCTGCCGTGATCCGGTTAGTCAGCTCTCAAGGCCAGGATGCGGCGTGCACCGTTTAGCACGATGAGGCCTACGAGTGTGCCAATGACCAAATCTGGATAGGAAGAACCTGTCCAAGCAACCAATGCCCCTGCTGCGATTACGCCAATATTCGCGAGCACATCATTCGCTGAAAAAATCCAACTCGCTTTCATGTGGGCGCCACCTCCGCGGTGACGATGGATCAGAATGAGGCAAATGACGTTGGCAGCCATTGCAGCTAAGCCAAACCCCACCATCAACATCGACTCGGGTTCACTGCCGTAAAGGAACCGCCTACCAACCTCTCCAATAACGCCTAGGGCGAGTTGTGGTGGTCAACTCATTCCGGACACGGTTTTGAGTTTTTCTTCAGCTTTGGCCGGAGCCAGTCCATTGTTGAATTGATGGGGCCGGAGCCAGTTGTAGTGGCCCATCAGGTACTGACTAATATCT
>NZ_PEMX01000047.1:0-26562 GCF_002759075.1 Pseudomonas sp. 382 | reverse complement strand
CAACTCAAGCTCTGGTAATCCTAGCTAGAAAGCTCGCGCGGGTGGCATTCGCCCTGATGAAAAATCAGGACGAATACGTCACCAAAGGTGGGAAACTGGCTTGCTGAAAACCATAGAATCTCCCACAGGTGCATCAGAGCCCTTGAAGCCTGTGGTGTACCTGTGGGAGCGGGCGTGCCCGCGAAGGGGCCGGATGCATTTCTGGCAGGCAAAAAAAGGCGGGAAACGCCGGATGGGGTCGGCATTTCCCGCCTCAGAGTGAAGCAGAGGAGTCTGCAGCTTAGAACTTGGCTTCCAGGTCCACCTGCAGGGTGTCTACGTCGGCGTCGCTGTTCGGCAGGTTGGAGTAGTCGGTCTTGGCCATCATGTAGGCCGCACCGACGCCGAAGTTCTTGTCGATTTCATAACCGACCTTGAACTTGTGACCACGGGAACCGGTGAAGCCGTTACCGAAGTCGGAGTCGGTGAACAGGCTGACTACGCCGTTACGCTGGACGTCGCGGTAGTTGTAGTCCAGGCTCCAGGCGCCGATCTTGGACTTCAGGCCAGCCAGCCAGGCAGTGTCCTTGCCATCGGTGCTTTCGGTGTTCTTCACGTACTGGCCGTAAGCCGACAGCGGGATGGCGAAGCCGGTGAAATCGAGCTGGCCGAAGCCTTCCACGAGCTGGAACTCGTTGGTGGTGTTGCCCAGCGAGGCCAGGGCTGCCGAGGCCTTGTCGTTGTCGTAGCCATAGATACTGGCACCGACAGTGACCTTGACGGCGTCAGCCGCGTTGAACTTGGTCCCCAGCTGGGCAGCGTACAGCTGTGCGTCGTGCTTGTACTGCACGCCGTCGCCGTCGACGTTGTCCTTCAGGTTGTAGTGGCCGATGCTGCCGAAGACTTCGGCCGGGCCGGCGTTGGTCTTGTAAGTGACGGCCACGCCTTCCGGGTTGATATCGCTGTCCCAGATGATGTCGCCCATGCTCACCCACGGCTGCATCATCTTGCCGCCGATCAGGTGCAGGTTAGGGACGGCAGTCGGGTGCCAGTCGAGGTAGGCCAGGTCGACCCACAGCGATTTCTTCTCGAAGTAGTTGTCCAGGCTCTGGTTGGTCGAGCGGGCATCGGCGCTGCTGCCGGTGGCCACGCGCACACCGGCGTCG
Organism: Pseudomonas sp. 382; assembly: GCF_002759075.1. Classification (NCBI taxonomy): domain Bacteria; kingdom Pseudomonadati; phylum Pseudomonadota; class Gammaproteobacteria; order Pseudomonadales; family Pseudomonadaceae; genus Pseudomonas; species Pseudomonas sp. 382. Next base: position 25,417 of record NZ_PEMX01000047.1, on the reverse strand, counting down.
ACCTGCGGATTGACCTCGCTGTAGAAGCCGACGCGGGCACGGACGCGTTCACGGTCCTGGTTGCCACTGCGGGCGATCGGGTTGTCGACGTTGACGTCTTCGTAACGCAGGCGTACATCACCTTTGATCTGGGTCTTGGCGGCCCATGCCACTTTTTGTTCGAAAGAGCTCATACGGTCGGACTGAGCTTTCTGGTCGGCCTTTTCCTTGGTTTCTTGTGCCAGGTCGCCCTGCAGTTCGTTGTACTGCGCCTGGTTGATCGAGCCATTGGCGCGGAGCATTTCGAGCAGCTTGGCGTCGACGGCCGCACTGGCCGGAGTACTCAGAGCCAGCATCATGCCGGTGAGGCTCACTCCGGTAAGTGTAGAAACAAGACGCATAAGGTTCTCCCTACTTGAAAGATTCGGGGAGGCTCAGCGCCCACCCCCATGTTGGCATGTCTTCGGAAAGGGCCTGACTAGACAGGTTCTAGGGTTCCGGAAAACAGGCGCAAGTATTGCGGGGGCGAATGACAGAATAATGTCCAATTAGTGGCACTGCTGTTAAGTAATTGAGAATGAAAGGCGAAACGGGCCGATGCTGATTTGAGCGATGGGCCTCTGTTGGCTGATACTGATGGCCTTGCACAGCGAGTCGAAAACGTGACCAGTCTCTACAGCCTTGCCCACCTGCGTGACCTGCCAGCGGCGACCTGGGATGCTTTGGTACCCCCTGGCCAACCGTTCCTGCGCCATGCCTTTCTCAGCGCCATGGAAGACAGCGGCAGCGTTGCCCGCAGCACCGGTTGGGCCGCCGAGCACCTGGTGCTGGAGCGTGACGGGCAGGTGCGTGCACTGCTGCCGGCCTATCGCAAATGGCATTCGTATGGCGAGTACGTGTTCGACCACGGTTGGGCCGATGCCTGCGAGCGTGCTGGCATCGCCTACTACCCCAAATTGCTCGGTGCCGTACCGTTCAGCCCGGTCAGCGGCCCGCGCCTGCTGGCGGCCGACGCTGCCGATGGCCTGCTGATGCTGCAGGCATTGCCGCAATATCTGGGCAAAGGCGGGTTGTCGGGGGCGCACATCAATTTCACCGACCCACAGCTGGATGCGCAGATGGCGGACCTGCCGGGCTGGATGGAGCGCCTCGGCTGCCAGTTTCACTGGCGCAATCACGGGTACCGCGATTTCCAGGATTTTCTCGACAGCCTCAGCTCACGCAAGCGCAAGCAGATGCGCAAGGAACGTGAGCAGGTGGCGGGGCAGGGCATCGATTTTCGCTGGTATCGCGGCGACGAGCTGGACGAGGCGCAGTGGGACTTTGTGTTCCTGTGCTATGCCAATACCTATGCGGTGCGCGGGCGTTCGCCCTATCTGACCCGGGCGTTCTTCAGCCTGCTGGCTGAACGCATGCCCGAGGCGGTAAGGGTGGTGATGGCGCGCCAGGGCGGGCGTGATGTGGCCATGGCCTTGAGCCTGGTCGGCGGCGACAGCCTGTTCGGCCGTTATTGGGGCTGCCTCGATGAGTTCGACCGGCTGCATTTCGAGACCTGCTTCTACCAGGGCATGGACTTTGCGATTGCCGAAGGGTTGCAGCGCTTTGATGCCGGGGCGCAGGGTGAGCACAAGCTGATTCGCGGGTTCGAGCCGGTGCTGACACGCTCGTGGCATTACCTGCTGCACCCGGGGTTGCGGCGGGCGGTGGAGGATTTTCTGCAGCAAGAGCGGGAAGGGGTAAGGGGGTACGCCGAGGACGCCAGGGCGATGCTGCCATTTCGTAAGGATTGAGAATTCTGCCGCCTGCGCTGGCCTCTTCGCGGGCACGCCCGCTCCCGCAGGATCACCACAGCTCTCAAAATCTGTGCAGTACCTGTGGCAGCGGGCGTGCCCGCGAAGAGGCCGGAACAGGACTCAGTCGACCCCGACAAAGCCCCCGGTCTGGTGATGCCACAAGCGGGCATACAACCCCCGCTGTTCCAGCAGCTCACTGTGGCTGCCACTCTCGACGATGCGCCCTTTGTCCAGCACCACCAGGCGGTCCATCCGGGCGATGGTCGACAGCCGGTGAGCGATGGCGATCACCGTCTTGCCTTGCATCAGCGTCTCCAGGCTTTCCTGGATGGCCGCCTCGACCTCCGAGTCCAGCGCCGAAGTGGCTTCGTCCATGATCAGGATCGGTGCATTCTTCAGCAGTACCCGGGCAATCGCGATGCGCTGGCGCTGGCCACCTGACAGTTTCACGCCACGCTCACCGACATGGGCATCGAAGCCAGTGCGGCCCTGGGCATCCGACAACTGCGGAATGAACTCGTCGGCCCGCGCCCGGCGCACGGCTTCGTGCAGCGCCGCTTCACTGGCGCCGGGGCGGCCATACAGCAGGTTGTCACGGATCGAACGGTGCAGCAGCGAGGTGTCCTGGGTGATCATGCCGATCTGGGCACGCAGGCTGGCCTGGCTGACCTCGGCGATGTCCTGGCCGTCGATGAGGATGCGCCCGCCCTGCACGTCGTACAGGCGCAGCAGCAGGTTGACCAAGGTCGACTTGCCGGCGCCGGACGGGCCGATCAGGCCGATCTTCTCGCCCGGGCGGATGTCCAGGTTGAGCCCTTCGATCACATTGGCTGCCTTGCCATAGTGGAAGTCGACGTCGTCGAAGCGCACCGCGCCGCGGCTGACCTTGAGTGGCGGCGCCTGGGGCTTGTCGGTCACCGTGACCGGCTGGGCGATGGTCTGCAGGCCATCCTGGACCATGCCGATGTTCTCGAAGATGCCGTTGACCACCCACATGATCCAGCCCGACATGTTGACGATGCGGATCACCAGGCCGGTCGCCAGGGCGATGGCACCCACAGTGATCAGCGACTGGCTCCACAGCCACAGGGCCAGGCCGGTGGTGGTGACGACCAGCAAGCCATTGAGGGTGGTGATGACCACGTCCATGCTGGTGACCACGCGCGCCGCCAACTGGGTTTTTTCAGTCTGTTCACGGATCGCTTCGCGCGCGTATTGCTGTTCGTAGTCGGTGTGGGCGAACAGCTTGAGGGTGGCGATGTTGGTGTAGCCATCGACGATGCGCCCCATCAGCTTGGAACGTGCATCGGAAGAGATCACCGAGCGCTCTTTCACCCGCGGCACGAAGTAGTACAGCGCGGCGATGTAACCGACGATCCATACCAGCAGCGGCAGCATCAGGCGCCAGTCGGCCTCGGCGAACAGCACCAGCGAGGTCACCGCGTAGATCAGCACATGCCATAGGGCATCCACGGCCTGCACGGCCGAGTCGCGCAGCGAGTTGCCGGTCTGCATGATGCGTTGGGCAATGCGCCCGGCAAAGTCGCTCTGGAAGAAGTTCAGGCTCTGCTTGAGCACATAGGTGTGGTTCTGCCAGCGGATCAGGCTGGTCATGCCCGGGTTGATGGTCTGGTGCACCAGCAGGTCGTGCAAGCCGAAGAAAACCGGCCGCAGCAGCAGGATCACCACCAGCATCCAGATCAGTTCGCCGCTGTGCTCGCTGAAGAAGTTGGCGTTGGGCGTGCCCTGGGCCAGGTCGATGATGCGGCTCAGGTAGCTGAACATCGCCACCTCGATCAGCGAGGCGAACAGGCCCACCACCAGCAGGGCGAGAAAGCTCGGCCAGACCTGGCGCAGGTAGTACAGGTAGAACGGCCAGACCTTGCCGGGCGGCGAGTCGCTGGGCGCGTCGCGGAAGATATCGATCAGTTGCTCGAAACGGCGGTACAGCATGGGTGACAAGACTCCTGTGCTACCCGACCCCGGAAGGTTTCACGTCCCTGTGAAACCTGTGGTCAGTCGATGCGTTTGGCGGACTTGATGAACACCGGGTCGGTCGGCACGTCGCGCATGCCTTTCTTCACGGTCGTTGGCGAGTTGACGATCTGGTCGACCACCTCCATGCCCTTGGTCACTTTGCCGAACACGGCGTAACCGGCGTCGCGGCCCGGGTTGAGGAAGTCGTTGTCGGCCACGTTGATGAAGAACTGGCTGGTGGCCGAGTTCGGGTTGGACGTGCGCGCCATGGCCAGGGTGCCGCGCGTGTTCTGCAGGCCGTTGCCGGCCTCGTTCTTGATCGGGTCCTTGGTGTCTTTCTGCACCATCTGCTCGGTAAAACCGCCGCCCTGGACCATGAAGCCCGGAATCACGCGGTGGAAGATGGTGTTGTTGTAGAAGCCGCTGTCTACGTACTGCAGGAAGTTCTTGGTACTGATCGGTGCCTTCTCGGCGTTGAGCTCGATTTCAACCTGGCCGAAGCTGGTGTCCAGCAGTACGTGCGGGGTCTTGTCGGAAGCCATGACGCTGGTGGCGAAGGCGACCGAGCAGGCGGTGAGCAGGAGTTTTTTCAGCATGGGCTCAATGATCCTTGAGAGGTGGAAGCGGCTGCGAGGAACTGCAGCAGGGTCTGGTTGAAGACCTCGGGTTGATCGAGGGGTGTAGCGTGCCGGGAATCGTCGATGACCACCAGCCTGGCGTGGGGCATCAGGGCGACGTAGCGCTCCTTGAGGTGTATCGGGGTGTAATCGTGGTCGGCGGCAATCACCAGCGTGGGACAGTGGATCTGCCCGATGCGTTCCTGCACGCCCCAGTCGACGATGGCGTCGAAGCTCTTGAGGTAGGCTCGCTTGTCGTTGCGTGCCCAGCGTTCGGCCATCTTCTTGCGCAGTTCGGCCTGCTCCGGCTTGGGGAACAGGCGTGCGGCCAGGCCTTGGCCGACCGTCTCGACACTGAGGATGCGCGCCAGGCCCCAGCGCTTGAGCCACCACAGCCAGTCGCTGCGAGTGCGGCGCTTGACTTCGGGGGCACTGTTGACGATGCACAGGCTGCGCAGCCATTGCGGGTGGTCCACGGCGAACTGGAACCCGACCATGCCACCCATGGACAGCCCGACGAAGTGCACCGGGCCAGTCTGCAGGTGCTCGAGCAGGGCCAGCAAGTCTGCGCTGAAGGTGGCGATCTGGTAACCGTCGCGTGGCTTGTCGGAGCGGCCGTGGCCGCGGATGTCCATGAGGATCACCCGGTAGCGGCGGCTCAGCTCGGGCACCTGCAGTTCCCAGTCCTGGCTGCTGGAGCCCAGGCCGTGCAGCAGCACCAAGGGCTCGCCCTGGCCATATTCCTGATAATGCAGCGAGCATCCTTCATGTTCGAAATAGGCCATGGGCGCGGTCCTCTCAGGCTTGTGGGGGGGCTGCGAAGGGCACGTCCAGCGGCGCAGTGTCGAAGTTACGCAGCAGGTCGATGAGAATCTGCGTGGCCGGGCCCAGGGTCTTCTCTTTGCTCGAATAAAGGTAGAACAGTGGGTGGCGGCTGCCACCCTGATCGAGCGGCAGCGGCTTCAGCACGCCGTCGTGCAGTTCACGCTCGATCATGTGCCGCGGCAACCAGGCAAAGCCCAGGCCGCTGCCGACGAATGTGGCGGCAGTGCCCAGGCTGCCGACTGTCCAGCGCTGCTCGGCGCCGAGCCAGCCAACGTCGCGCGGCTGGGCGCGACCGGAGTCGCGGATCACCACCTGCAACTGGCTTTCCAGATCCTGGAAGGTGATCTCCCGGCCCAGGCGATGCAGGCTGTGTTCGGGGTGGGCGACGGCGACGAACTCCACCGAACTCAGTTCAGTGCCCAGGTAGCCGCCAATGCTGTAGCTGCTGATGGCAAGGTCGGCGATGCCTTCGTGCATGACTTCCTCGACGCCGGACAGCACTTCTTCACGCAGGCGCACCCGGCAACCGCGGCTTTGCGGCATGAACGCTGCCAGGGCGCGCACCAGGCGGGCGCTGGGGTAGGCGGCATCGACCACCAGGCGCACTTCGGCTTCCCAGCCTTGCTCCATGTGGTGCGCCAGGTCTTCCAGCTGGCTGGCCTGCTTGACCAGGTGCCGCGAACGGCGCAGCAGTACGTTGCCGGCCTCGGTCAGTACCGCCTTGCGGCCATCAATGCGCAGCAGCGGCACACCCAGTTGCTCCTGCATGCGCGCCACGGTGTAGCTGACCGACGACTGCGAGCGGTGCAGGGCTTCGGCGGCCTGGGCAAAACCGCCATGGTCGACCACTGCCTGCAAGGTCCGCCACTGATCCAGGGTCACGCGCGGCGCTTTCATGTTTGGCTCCTGTTGTCCTAAGCTGCGCTCTTTCAAGGAGAGCGCCCCATGAAGAAATGTTGTGCGGCAATTTTGATGTGCCTGCCCCTCGGGGTCATGGCTTACCCCATCGATGTGGAGAAGGAACTGACCGGGGTCAAGCTGGACTACACCACCTACGACACGGCTTACGACATCGGCTCCATTACCCTGAACAACTATGGGCAAGTACCGGCGGCTTGCAAGGTGACCTTCCGCAATGGGCCTGAGGCGCCGCGAGTGCGCCGGGTCAACGTGCCGGCTGGCAAGCATGTCGATGTAACCGCCAAATTCAATCGGCAGATCATCAAGCTGCGCATCGCGCTGGACTGCACTGCACAATAAAACTGATTAATCGATAGATTGCACCCACTTTTTACGCTTTTTTATCGATAGGTCAAGCCTTAATCTCACCTCCATCGAATCGCAACCGTTTTTTGCCGATGGAGGCACCCATGTCCCGCGTACTGATCATCGAAAGCAGCGCTCGCCAGCAGGATTCCGTTTCCCGTCAACTGACCCGTGACTTCATCCAGCAGTGGCAAGCGGCGCACCCGGCCGACGAGATCACCGTACGTGACCTGGCGCTGAACCCGGTGCCGCACCTGGATGCCAACCTGCTTGGTGGCTGGATGAAGCCTGAAGAACAGCGCAGCGCTGCCGAACTGGAAGCCCTGGCCCGCTCCAACGTGCTGACCGATGAAGTGCTGGCGGCCGACGTGCTGGTGATGGCTGCACCGATGTACAACTTCACCATCCCCAGCACCCTCAAGGCCTGGCTGGACCACGTGCTGCGTGCCGGCATCACCTTCAAGTACACCCCGACCGGCCCGCAAGGCCTGCTCACCGGCAAACGCGCCATTGTCCTGACTGCCCGTGGCGGTATCCATGCCGGCGCCACCAGCGACCATCAGGAACCGTACCTGCGCCAGGTGATGGCCTTCATCGGTATCCACGATGTCGACTTCATCCATGCCGAAGGCCTGAACATGAGCGGCGAGTTCCACGAAAAAGGCCTGAACCAGGCCAAGGCCAAGCTGGCTGCGGTGGCCTGAGGCTCAACGAATTCCCATCCCTGACACCTGTTTTGCTCCTTGGGTGTACCTGCCCGGCCTGATGGCCGGGCTTTTTTATGCCTGGGATTCTTGCATCGCCTGTACCGGCCTCTTCGCGGGCACGCCCGCTCCCACAGGCACAGCACAACATTCAAGGCCTGTGCAGTCCCTGTGGGAGCGGGCGTGCCCGCGAAGAGGCCGGTACAGCCCCCACATTCCTCATGGTTGAACACAAAGGGCGCAACCCGCTAAGGTCGCGCCCTTGATCCACGAGAGGCAACCATGGGCTACCTGATAATCGTCGCGCTGATCCAGGCGTTTTCCTTCAACGTGATCGGCGAATACCTGGCCGGCCACGTCGACAGCTACTTCGCCGTGCTCGCGCGCGTCGTGCTGGCGGGCCTGGTATTCCTGCCGCTGACCCGCTGGCGCCAGGTCGAGCCGCGTTTCCTGCGCTCGATGCTGCTGATCGGCGCGCTGCAATACGGCATCACCTACGTCTGCCTGTACCTGAGCTTCCGCGTGCTGAGCGTGCCCGAAGTGCTGCTGTTCACCATCCTCACGCCGCTACACGTGACCCTGATCGAAGACGCCCTGAACCGGCGCTTCAACCCGTGGGCGCTGCTCGCGGCCCTGGTGGCGGTGGCGGGGGCAGGGGTGATCCGCTTCGACAGCATCAGCGGCGACTTCTTCATGGGCTTCCTGCTGCTGCAACTGGCCAACTTCACCTACGCTGCCGGCCAGGTGATGTACCGCCACCTGGTCGCCCGCCACCCCAGCGACCTGCCGCATTACAAGCGCTTCGGCTACTTTTACCTGGGCGCGCTGATCGTGGTGCTGCCGGCGTTCCTGCTGTTCGGCAACGCCCAGCACCTGCCGAGCACCAGCGTGCAATGGGCGGTGCTGCTGTTCCTCGGCCTGTGCCCGACGGCCCTGGGCCTGTACTGGTGGAACAAGGGCGCGTGCCTGGTCTCCGGCGCCACGCTGGCGGTGATGAACAACCTGCATGTACCGGTGGGGCTGTTACTGAACCTGCTGATCTGGAACCGCGACGAACCGCTTGGCCGGCTGCTGCTCGGTGGCGCGATCATCCTCGCATCGGTATGGCTGAGCCGCTTGGGCAACCGCATGACGGCGCCAGCGACCGGCAAGGCCTGACATGCACACCGTCTTGGTCATCGTCGCGCCGATCTTCGCCCTGATCCTGGTCGGCTTCCTGTGCCGCAAGACAGACAAACTCGGTGACAAGGCCGCCGCCGAGATCAACAAGATGGTGGTCTGGCTGTGCCTGCCGGCGTTGCTGTTCAAGGTCACCGCCACGGCAACCTGGAGCGAGATCTGGCACCCGGGGTTCATCGTCGCCTTCGGCGCCGGCGCGCTGGCGATGTTCGTCGTGACCCTGGCCTGGCGCCTTTACAGCGGCCACGGCCTGGTGGCGGCGAGCATCGACGGGCTCAGTGCCGGTTATGCCAATACCGGCTACATCGGCATCCCGCTGTGCCTGCTGCTGTTCGGCCAGCCGGGGCTGCAGCCGGCGCTGATCTCGTCATTGATCGTGGTGTGCCTGGTGTTCGCGATTTCCCTGACGCTGATCGAGATCGGCCTGCAGGAGGAGCGGCAGATCGGCCGCGCCATTTTGCTGGTGAGCAAGGCGCTGGCGAAGAATCCGCTGGTGATCTCGCCGCTGGCGGGGGCAGGGTGGGCCATGAGCGGTCTGGGGCTGGCCGAGCCGGTGATGCATTTTCTCGACATGCTGGCCTTGGCGACCACACCTTGCGCGTTGATCTCGCTGGGGGCATTTCTGGCTGAGAAACGCACCGGTTCGCAGGCAAGCCCGTGGCCGCTGGTGGCGCTGAAACTGATTGGTCAGCCGGCGTTGACCTGGGTATTGGCGTTCAAGGTGTTCAGCCTGCCGACCATGTGGGCGGCGTCGGCGGTGCTGCTGGCGGCGCTGCCGACCGGTACCGGGCCGTTCATGCTGGCGGAGTACTACAACCGCGAGGCGGGGCTGATTTCGCGGACGATCCTGTTGTCGACCGTGGCTTCCCTGATAACTCTGACCGGGCTGCTGTACCTGCTGGGCTATGCGGGTTAGCTGCCGGCCTCTTCGCGGGTTAACCCGCGAATGGGCTGTAAAGCAGCCCCGACTCTCTCAAGCCAGTTTGCTCATCTGGAACCAGCACGGGCCATTGGATAGCCTGACGTTATCAAGCAAGGCATGGCGCTGCCAGCTAAGACGCGTTCGTTAATAAACTCAAGCCCGGCCGGCGCCTACCCGATAATCATGAAAATAAAAATCGGGAGACCGGCGTGAAGCTAGAAACGCGAAGTATCGAATTCGTCCCACACGCTGAGCGTTATGGCACGCCCAAACGATTGTTCACCATCTGGTTCAGCTCCAACTTCCAGATAACCGCACTGATGGTCGGTACCCTGGGCGTTGCCTCGGGGCTGAGCTTTGCCTGGACCTTGCTGGCCCTGTTGGTCGGCAACCTGATCGGCACCGTGTTCATGGCCGCGCACTCTGCCCAGGGGCCGCACCTGGGCGTGCCACAGATGATCCAGAGCCGGGCCCAGTTCGGTGTCCATGGCGCGGCGCTGCCTTTGCTGGTGATGGTCACGGCCGCCGTACTGTTTCTCGCCGCCAGTGGCGTGCTGATGCGCAATGCCGTGCAGGCACTGGTGCCGATGAGCGACGACCAGGCCATCGTGGTCGTCGGTGTGCTGACCTTCGTCATCGGCTTTGTCGGGTACGAACTGATCCACCGCCTCGGGGCGTGGATGAGCCTGCTGTCGACACTGGTGTTTGCCGGCGCCCTGGTGCTGATCCTGCTGCACCCCGGCGACACCACAGGCACGACGGCAGTGACGACCGGTTTTTCATTCACCGCCTTCAACCTGATCGTGGCCCAGGCCGCGTCCTGGACGTTGGGCTATGGCCCCTATGTGGCGGATTATTCGCGCTACCTGCCGGCCAACGTCAACCCGCGTGCCACGTTCTGGGCCACCTATTGCGGTTGCGCGCTGGGCTCGTTCGCCATGATGGCGTTGGGCGCGCTGGTGGCTGTGCAATTACCCTCGGCACTGGGGCATGACCCTGCGACGGCCATTGCCGGGCTGTTTGGCCCGTGGGCGCCGTTGGCACTGGCCGTGATTGCGCTGGGGGTGATCCAGTACAACGTCTTGTGCCTCTACAGCGCCTACATGTCCTCGGTCACGATCTTCGGTGCCTTCAAGACCATCAGGCGCGTGACTGCGACAGCCAAGGCACTGGTGATGGCGGGCCTGACTGCTGCGGCAACGCTGATTGCCATCGCGACCCAACACAATTTCGATACGTTCTTCGCCGACATCCTGATCGGCCAGCTGTACCTGTTGATCCCCTGGAGCGCGATCAACCTGGTGGATTACTACTGGGTGTGCCGGGGCCAGTATGACGTGGGGGCGTTGTACGACGCCAAGGGGCGTTATGGCTGCTTCAATCGTCGAAGCCTGGCGGTGTATGCCGTATCGATCATCGGGACCATCCCGTTCATGAAGCTGTCGTTCTACACGGGCTTCGTGGCCGAGTGGCTGGGGGCGGATATCAGTTGGGCGATGGGCTTGATCCTGGCTGGTGCGCTGTACTGCATGGTAAACGCCCGGGAAAGCAGGCCGCTTCTGGCAAGCTAGGCCTCTGACTCGCCGTTGAGGCGTCAAGGGGCTGCAACGCAGCCCCCGGCCATCTCAAGCCTCGTTCATTTCTTCAAGGCGGCGCGGCATCGGCTCGGATGCCGCTCGCCCCGCCAGCCCCACGCGCATGTCATTGCCACTCGGCTGCTGATACAAGCTCAGGCCAAATTCCGGCAACACCGCCAGCAGGTAATCGAAGATATCCCCCTGGATCCGCTCGTAATCGGCCCACACCGTGGTGGTGGTAAAGCAGTAGATCTCCAGCGGCACGCCTTCGGCGGTGGTCTGCATCTGCCGCACCATGCAGGTCATGTTCGGGTGCACGTTGGGGTGCTTCTTCAGGTAGGCCAGGGCAAAGGCGCGGAAGGTGCCGATGTTGGTCAGCCTGCGGCGGTTGGCCGACAGCTCCGCTACCGGCCCCAGCGCTTCGTTCCAGGCCAGCAGTTCCTGGCGCTTGCCGGCCAGGTAGTCACTCAGCAGGCTCACCTGGCTCAGGCGCTGTTCTTCGTCCGGGGTCAGGAAGCGCACACCTGCGGCATCGATGAACAGGCTGCGCTTGATGCGCCGGCCACCGGACTGCTGCATGCCGCGGTAGTTGCGGAACGACTCGCTCATCAAGCGCCAGGTCGGGATCGAGACGATGGTCTTGTCGAAGTTCTGCACCTTGACCGTGTGCAGGGTGATATCCACGACATCGCCATCGGCACCGACCTGTGGCATCTCGATCCAGTCGCCCACGTGCAGCATGTCGTTGCTGGTCAGTTGCACGCTGGCGACGAACGACAGCAGCGTGTCCTTGTACACCAACAGCAGCACCGCCGACATCGCACCCAGGCCAGACAGCAGCAACAGCGGCGAGCGGTCGATCAGGGTGGCGACGATGACGATCGAGGCGAAGATCCACAGCATCATCTTGGCCAGCTGCACGTAGCCCTTGATCGAGCGGGTGCGGGCGTGTTCGGTGCGGGCGTAGATGTCCAGCAGGGCATCGAGCAGGCACGACAGCGCCATGGTCATGAACAGCAGGGTGAAGGCCAGGGCAAGGTTGCCGAGGAAGTGCTGGGCGGTGTCGGACAGCTCCGGTACCAGTTTCAGGCCGAACTGGATGACCAGTGACGGGGTGGTCTGGGCCAGGCGATGGAAGACTTTGTTGTGGCGCAGGTCGTCGAGCCACTTGAGTGCCGTCTGCCGGGCCAGCAGGCGAGCGCCGTGCAGCACCAGGAAGCGTGCCAGGCGCCCGAGCACCAGTGAAACCAGTAGCAGTACGGCCAGGCCGATAGAGGCGTGAAGCAGCGGATGTTGATCGAGGGTGCCCCACAGGTCGAGGCTGTCACGCCAGATGCGTTGGATGTCCATGAGCTTGTAAACCGGTCTATTGCAGCAAAACGAAGCGCCATTAGAGCGCGGAAGCCGACGAAGTTGCCAAAAGAAATTCGGCTAAGGCGGCAGAAAACGTTACCCTATGCAACTGAATTTCCCGCACTTGCCTGAGGTTACCTCCGTGTTCTCCCAATTCGCCCTGCATGAACGCCTGCTTAAAGCCGTGGCCGAGCTTAAATTTGTCGAGCCAACCCCGGTGCAGGCCGCGGCCATCCCCCTGGCCCTGCAAGGGCGCGACCTGCGCGTGACCGCGCAGACCGGCAGCGGCAAGACCGCGGCATTCGTCCTGCCGCTGCTCAACCGCCTGGTCGACCTGAAAGGCGGGCGCGTCGAGATCCGCTCGCTGATCCTGCTGCCGACCCGCGAGCTGGCCCAGCAGACCCTCAAGCAAGTGCAGCTGTTCTCGCAGTTCACCTATATCAAGGCCGGCCTGGTCACTGGCGGTGAAGACTTCAAGGAGCAGGCCGCCATGCTGCGCAAGGTGCCGGACGTGCTGATCGGCACCCCGGGCCGCCTGCTCGAGCACCTCAACGCCGGCAACCTCGACCTGTCCCACGTGCAAGTGATGATCCTCGACGAAGCCGACCGCATGCTCGACATGGGCTTCGCCGAAGACATGGAGCGCCTTTGCAAGGAGTGCGAGAACCGCGAGCAGACCCTGCTGTTCTCCGCCACTACCGGCGGCGCGGCCCTGCGCGACATTATCGGCAAGGTCCTGAAAAACCCTGAGCACCTGATGCTCAACAGCGTCTCGCAGCTGGCAGAGGGCACCCGCCAGCAGATCATCACCGCCGACCACGACCAGCATAAAGAGCAGATCGTGCAGTGGCTGCTGGCCAACGAGACCTTCGACAAGGCGATCATCTTCACCAACACCCGCGCCCTGGCCGACCGCATCTATGGTCACCTGGTGGCCAAGGACGTGAAGGCCTTCGTGCTGCACGGCGAGAAGGACCAGAAGGACCGCAAGCTGGCCATCGAGCGCTTCAAGCAGGGCAGCTCCAAGGTACTGGTGGCCACCGACGTGGCGGCCCGTGGCCTGGACATCGACGGCCTGGACCTGGTGATCAACTTCGACATGCCGCGCAGCGGTGACGAGTACGTGCACCGTGTGGGCCGTACCGGCCGTGCCGGTGGCGAGGGCCTGGCGATCTCGCTGATCACCCACAATGACTGGAACCTGATGTCCAGCATCGAGCGCTACCTCAAGCAGCAGTTCGAGCGCCGGGTGATCAAGGAAGTCAAAGGCACCTACAGCGGGCCGAAGAAGGTCAAGGCCTCGGGCAAGGCGGCGGGTGCCAAGAAGAAGAAGGTCGACAAGAAGACTGGCGAGAAGAAAGCCGCTGCCAAGCGCAAGCCGACCGCCAAGCCACGGCCGAATGCACCGCTGGCCAGCGCCGATGGCCTGGCACCGCTGAAGAAGCGCAAGCCGGCAGCTGAGTAAGGCTCAATAGCGGTGCTGGCCTCTTCGCGGGCAAGTCGGATCGCGAAGAGGCCAGCACAGGCCAATACTTATTCAGCCTTTTTCTCCGCCTGTTTCAGCTCCTTGATCCGCTTGTCGATCAACTGGCACTTGTCGGGCAAATCCTTGCTCGCCGTCCCCAGCTCCATCCCCTGCAGTTCGTCATTGATCTCCTTGGCCTTCTGCGGGTTCTGCTCGGTCAGCTGACTGACCAGTCCGGCCAGCTCCTCCCGTTTCTGAGTTGCCTCTTCCGGCGTGCAGGCCCAGGCGGGCAGGGCGCAGCACAGGGCGGTGGCACAGGCGATGCGCAGCAGCGGTTTCATCCTTTCTACCTCCGGCGGTGGTGTTGCCCGGTGGAGGCGCGTGCCGGCGAGTTGGTTCAGCCCCAACGACCGACGGCTACAACCCCGAAGTACTAGTACCGCGATCCCCCTGGGCCCCAGTTTGAAGTCGTAGCGGAGCCTCGCCAGGCACTTGTTCAGGCAGCTTCCGCTTCATGCTGTAGTCCTTTTCCCAAAGCCTCCTGGCGCTATTGAAGGGCGAGCAATTGCCCTCTAGTCTCGCCATCAAACAGGAGGTATCGTATGTACAGATGTAAATACGGAGCGTCCCATGTTCTTTGAGTGGGACGAAGCAAAGAACCAGATCAACATCCGCAAACACGGCATCGATTTCTGCGATGTACCGGATATGTTCAATCACCCGATGCTGATTCGCCGGGATGATTGTCCGGGCCACGATGAGGAGCGCTGGGTCAGCCTTGGCTGGTTGAAGTGCCTGATAGGCGTTGTCGTCTACACGGAAAGGCAGGGTGATGTCATTCGAATCATCTCTGCGCGAAAAGCCACCAGATGGGAGGCCAAAAATTATGACCAAAACATCGAAAACTGATTGGAGTCGCTTGGCTCAACAGAGTGACAGGGACATCGACACCTCTGATATCCCCGAACTGGGAGAAGACTTTTTCCGTGAAGCCGAATTGCGCGTTCCAGCCAAGCAGACGGTTACCATACGCCTGGATTCTGATGTTCTTGCCTGGTTCAAGGAGCAGGGAGCCGGATATCAGACCCGGATCAACCAGCTGCTGCGCCAATACATGCAGGCGCAACAACGCCAGCGCTGATAGGTACGCAATGGTTACGTCCGCCCCTTCTCCATGAACAGTGCCGAAGGGGAGGTGATGCATTAATGGGCCAGATGTGGTTTGGCAGCCATGTCGACAGCAAATAGTTTCTACCTTTTGCCACCTGATACACGATGTGAGCCACCTTGTTTCAGCCTGTTCCAGTTGCGGATTTAGCCGTAGTCCAATTCGGCAACGTTCGTGTCTGGATAACTTTTGGAACACTCCCGCCTGCCAACAGGTCCCAACCTGTGTACCCCCTTCGTCCACAGCAGGAGGCCATCTCCATGAGCAGCACCTACGACTGGGACCTGATCGAGCGTTTGCTGCACGAAGTGCAGAACGGCGCCGGTCACAGCTTCACGCCACGCCCCTATGCCGAGCAGCACGCTGCGGCGCTGGCCGCCAAGGGCCAGCCGGTGGGTGACCTGGACCATTTGAAGACCCGTGCGTGCGAATACGAGAAGCTACTGTTCGAGCGCGGTTTCATAGAGACTCGGCCTCCGGAAGACGGCGGCAATGGCGAGAACTTCGTGCTCACCGAGCGTGGTTCGCGCTTGCTCAGCCTGATCGACAGCAGCATCCCCGGCTTCGAGCACCCGCGCCAAGTGCTGGATGAACAAGAAGATGCGCTGGATGAAACCACCTTCGAGCACGTTTCGGCCAAGGCACAGATCGCTTGAGGTCGCTTTGAGGCTGGCAAGGGCGGGCAGGGAAACCCGATAATCGGTATTCCTTGACCACTGCCGAGCCCTTGCCGATGCCCTCGACCACCCAAAAGGCCCGCCCATGAGCGCGGCCCGCAAGAACCCCGACGCCTTTGCCTTCCAGGTGATGCTGGGCCTGTGCCTGATCTGGGGCTGCCAGCAGGTGCTGATCAAGACGGCGGCGGTGGACATCGCGCCGGTGATGCAGGCTGCGCTGCGTAACTGCATCGCTGCGGTGCTGGTGGGGCTGATGATCTGCTGGCGCGGTGGCTGGGAACAGGTGGGCAGCACCTGGCGGGCGGGGCTCGTGGCCGGTGGGCTGTTCGGCCTGGAGTTCCTGTTCATCGCCGAGGGCCTGAAGCTGACCTCCGCAGCGCACATGTCGGTGTTCCTCTATACCGCCCCCGTGTTCACTGCGCTGGGCCTGCACTTCATGCTGCCCAGTGAGCGGCTGCGGTTGTTGCAGTGGCTGGGGATTCTATTGGCCTTTGCCGGCATCGCGATGGCATTTGCCGGCGGCATGTCGTTCGCCGAAATGGATGGGCGGATGCTGTTGGGAGACGCCTTTGGCGTACTTGCCGGGCTGGCCTGGGGCGCGACCACGGTGGTGGTACGTGGCTCGCGCCTTTCGGAAGCACCCGCGACTCTGACCTTGTTCTACCAACTGGCGGTGGGCTTTGCCGGTTTGCTGCTGATCGCCCTGGTCAGCGGGCAAATTGGCGATGTGACATTCACGCCGCTGGCGGTGGGCAGCGTACTGTTCCAGGGGATCGTGGTGTCGTTTGTCAGTTACCTGACCTGGTTCTGGTTGTTGCGCAAGTACCTGGCTTCCAACCTGGCGGTGTTTTCGTTCATCACCCCATTGTTCGGCGTAACCTTCGGCGTGGTGCTGTTGGGTGAGCCGTTGAGTCTGAATTTTGTGCTTGGGGCGGTCATGGTACTGCTGGGGGTGATCCTCGTGAGTGCCGAGCCTTGGGTGAAGCAGCAACTGCGTAAGTTTGTGGGGTGAAGGTTGCCAGTACCGGCCCTTTCGCGGGCACGCCCGCTCCCACAGTGATCCTGTGGGAGCGGGCGTGCCCGCGAAAGGGCCGGTACTGCAAGCCTTGAAAGTTCAGGCTACCCGAGTCGCCGCCGGGCAATCTTGAAGGCTGCGGCCACCGGTCAGCACCAGTACGCCCGCGACCCCCAGGCCCATCGCAGCCAGCACCAGCGCCGGCTGCAAACTTCCGCTGTAGTGGTTGCTCAACGCCGCCAGCAACGGCCCACTCAACTGCCCCAGGGCAAAGCACGCGGTCAGTAGCCCGGCATTGCGCTGTGTGGCGTGCGGAGCCAGTTCCCGCGAGCGTTGCATCACCAGCTGCATGCACGCCAGGAAAGGCCCGCCGCACAGCACCACGCCCAAGGCCAGGCCAACGCCACCTCCCATCAGGCAGGCTAGTACCCCCAACCCTTGCAACCACAAGGTGACCGTCAGCCAGGCCGAAGTGCGGCGTCCCCGTCGCAGGCTCACCAGCACCACACCCAGTGCCGCCGCCAGGCCGAACGCCGGCCAGAACAGGTCGGCCATCCAGTGGCCGCGAAACTGCTGGTTGGCCATCTGCGACAGGAAGGTGGCCGGCAGGATGTAGCCCACGCCGTACAGGGCATAGACCAGGCCCAGGCGACCGATACCGAGGCTGCGGTTCGGGCCTTGTTGCGCGGCGGCGGGCACCACGGCCGTTTGCAGGGCACCAGGCAGCCAAGGGCGCACGGCCAAGAGCATGACCAGCGCCGCAACGGCATAGATCAGCCAGAGTGCCGCCGAACCGAGCCCCAGCAGATGGGCAGCCAATGCCAGCAGACCAGTCAGTGCGATGCCCAGCCCAGGCCCGGCGAACACCAGCGCCCCAAGGCGCTGGCGGTTGTGAGCATTGGCCACTTGCTGGCTGAGGCTGGTGATCATCACCAGTACCCAGGCACTGGCCACGCCAGTGCCGAAGCGCAGCAGCAGATGGCTCCAGAAACCGTCCGCCGCCCACGAGGCCAGGGTCAGCAGCACGCACAGCCACAGGCCACCATGCAGGCGCAGTTTCACCTGGTTGGGCCGCCGGGCATACATGGCGTCCACGGCGCCGAGGAAGTAACCCAGGTAGTTGGCTGCCGCCACCAGCCCGGCGGCGGTCAGGTCGAACTGCCCTTCGGCGATCAGTTGCGGCAGTTGCGGGGTGAGGGCGAAGCGGCCGATGCCCATGGCCATCATCAGGGCCACGGCGCTGGCCAGCAGTTGAACGAGCGGCGACATGAGAACTCTCCTGCGCGAAGCGATGCGATGGATGGCAGGTTAGGGCGGATTGACTTTCAATAAAATTGAATAATGATGATCAAGTTGTTCTGTTTTGGAGAATGTCATGGAGTTCAGCCAACTGCGCATCTTCCAGGCCGTGGCCGAGGAAGGTTCGGTGACCCGCGCCGCCGAGCGCCTGCACCGGGTGCCGTCGAACCTGTCGACGCGCCTGCGCCAGCTCGAAGAGCAACTGGGGGTGGAATTGTTCCTGCGCGAACGCCAGCGCTTGCAACTGTCGCCCGCTGGCAAGGTGCTGCTGGATTATGCCAACCGTCTGTCGGCGCTGCGTGATGAAGCCGTGGCGGCGGTGCAAGGCGGCCAGCCGGCCGGCGATTTCGTGCTGGGCACCATGTACAGCACTGCCGCCATCCACTTGCCGGCGTTGTTGGCGCGCTATCACCAGCAATACCCGGCGGTGAACCTGCAGGTACAGGCAGCCCCCAGCGGCGATCTGCTTGAAGGCCTGCTAAGCCATCGCCTGGATGCCGCACTGGTGGACGGCCCGCCAAGCCTGGCCGGGCTTGATGGTGTGCCGCTGTGCGATGAAGTGCTGGTCTTGATCACCAGCCCGGAACACCCGGCGGTGCGCAGTGCCAGGGACGTGGCCGGCAAGGCGGTGTTCACCTTCCGCCAGGGCTGTTCCTACCGTATGCGCCTGGAGGCCTGGTATGCCCATGACCATACGCCGATGGGGCGGGTGATGGAAATCGAGTCGTACCAGAGCATGCTGGCCTGCGTGATTGCGGGTGCGGGCGTGGCCTTGATGGCGCAATCGATGCTCGACAGCCTGCCTGGGCGTGATCGAGTCAGCGCGCATCGGTTGCATTCACCCTTCGATCACGCAGAAACCTGGTTGATGTGGCGCCAGGGCATGCGCGGGGCGAATTTGCAGGCCTGGATCGATCTGCAACAAACCGAAACGATTAACCAGTCGTCGGAATGCGCCGTTTCCGCTTGATCCGCGTCAATCTAGCCCATATCTGTAGGAACAAGAGCATGCGTAGTACAGGACATCGGACTATGATCTGTATGAAACATCGCAGGATTGAATTTGCCGTGAGGCTGACCCGTCAAGGGGGCATTATGAAAAACCAAATGTTCAACTGGCTCCACGACCTGGCCGTCGCCTTGGGGCTGATTCCACCACCTTTGCAGCCGGTGCCGATCCCGACTGATGAAGAGCAGCGCAAGCGCCAGCCGCGTCGTCGCTGAACTGCGAAAGGCCGCAGCTCTGTCCGATGCTGCGGCCTTTTTGTTTGTGCTGCATTTGAGTTATGTGCTGCGGACCTTCGCGGGTTCACCCGCGAAGAGGCCAGTACAGACTGGCAAATCAGGCCAGCTTCACTTCACCCAGCGGCTTGCGCGACAGCACGCTCACCAGCACGAAGCTCACCAGGCCAACCGCCAGGCTGTAGTAGATCGGCGTGTTGGCATCCAGCCCGTCCTTGAACATGAAGAACAATGCGGTGGCGAAGCCCAGCGACATGCTGGCAATGGCGCCTGCAGTGGTTGCACGCTTCCAGAAGATCGCCCCGATCAGCGGGATCAGCATGCCGCCGACCAGCAGGTTGTAGGCCAGGGTCAGGGCGCTGATCACATCGTTCACCGCCATGGCGATGCCCAGCACCACCAGGCCGGTAATCAGGGTGAACAGGCGGCTGACGCCCAGGCTCGACTGCTTGCCGCCACGCAGCTTGGGCAGCAGGTCTTCGGTCAAGGTGGTCGAGGCTGCCAGCAAGCCGGCACTGGCGGTCGACATCATGGCCGCCAGGGCGGCTGCCATCAGCAGGCCACGAATGCCTTCCGGCAACTGGCCCTTGATCATCTCGGCAAAGGCGTTGTTCGGGTTGGCCAGGTCCGGCATCAGCACATGGGCGGACATGCCGATCAGGGCGCAAGCCAGGCCGTACAGCACGCAGTACACACCGGCGGTGGTGCCGGCGCGCTGGCAGACCTTTTCGTCACGGGCAGTGAATACCCGCTGCCAGATGTCCTGGCCAATCAGGATGCCGAAGAAGTAGATCAGGAAGTAGGTGATGATGGTGTCCCAGCCGATGGTGGTCCAGCTGAAGCTGGCCGCCGGCAGCTTGGCCACCAGGGTATCCCAGCCACCGGCCTTGTACAGGCAGATCGGCAGCAGGATGAACATCAGGCCAACGGTCTTGATCACGAACTGGACGATGTCGGTCAGGGTCAGCGACCACATGCCACCGATGGTCGAATAGATCACCACCACACCGCCGCCGAGCAGCAGCGACGCCCAGAAGGGCAGGTCGAGCAGCACTTGCAGCACGGTTGCCATGGCCAGGGTCGAGGTGACGCCGATCATCAGCGCATAGGCCAGCATGATCGCCGCGCTGGCCTGGCGGGCCATGGGGTTGTAGCGTCGTTCCAGCACCTGGGTGACGGTGAAGATCTTCAGGCGCAGCAACGGTTTGGCCAGGAACAGGTTGAGGGCGATGATGCCCAGGCCCAGGGCGGCACACAGCCAGAAGCCAGAGATGCCATGGACGTAGCCCAGGCGCACGGTGCCGACGGTGGAGGCGCCGCCGAGCACGGTGGTGGCCATGGTGCCCATGTACAGGGTCGGGCCGAGGTTGCGCCCGGCCACGAGGTAGTCTTCGTGGGTTTTAGCGCGCCGCATGCCATACCAGCCCAGCCCGAGCATGCCGACGGTATAGATCATTACAACAATGATGTCCAAGGCCATTGGGGGTCTCCCGATTATCTTTATTATGGCGAGATCGACCGCAAGGCGGGTTCACGGCGCCCGGCGGTCTTGTCTTGTGTTGGCGGGCCTCTATGGCCCTCCCTCATGGCTCCTGCCGGGTCTGTAGGAGCGGCCTTGCGTCGCGAAAGGGCCGCGCAGCGGCCCCGGCAATCTATGCGGTGCCGCCAAATCCGGGGGCCGCTTTGCGGCCCTTTCGCGACACAAGGCCGCTCCTACAAGGGTGTTGCAAATGCCGGCGGTCAGCGACGCACGACGCCCGGCAGTACGCAGAGCATCTCGAACAGCAGGTTGGCGCCAAGCAGCGAGGTGTTGCCGGTGGTGTCGTAAGGCGGGGAGACTTCGACCAGGTCACAGCCGATCAGGTCCAGGCCGTGGCAGCCGCGAATGATCTCCATCGCCTGGATGGTGGTCAAGCCGCCGATTTCCGGGGTGCCGGTGCCAGGGGCCCAGGCCGGGTCGATGCCGTCGATGTCGAACGAGAGGTACACCGGGCCACCGCCGACCTTTTCGCGCACTTCGGCCATCAGCGGTTCCAGCGACTTGTGCCAGCACTCTTCGGCCTGCACCACGCGGAAGCCCTGGCGGCGGCTCCAGTTGAAGTCGTCGGCGGTATAGCCCTGGGCGCGCAGGCCGATCTGCACCACGCGGTCGCAATCGAGCAGGCCTTCTTCCACGGCGCGGCGGAAGGTGGTGCCGTGGGCGATCTTCTCGCCAAACATGTGGTCGTTGACGTCGGCGTGGGCATCGATGTGCACCAGGCCGATCTTGCCGTGCTTTTTGTGCAGGGCGCGCAGGATCGGCAGGGTGATGGTGTGGTCGCCCCCCAGGGTCAACGGGATGACGTTGTGTTCGACGATCTCGTCGTAGGCCTGTTCGATGATGCGCACGGCGTCGAGCAGGTTGAACGTGTTGATCGCCACGTCACCGATGTCGGCCACCGACAGCGAGTCGAACGGAGCGGCACCGGTGGCCATGTTGTACGGGCGGATCATCACCGATTCGGCGCGGATCTGCCGCGGGCCGAAACGGGTGCCGGAGCGCAGCGAGGTACCGATGTCCAGTGGTACGCCGATGAACGCGGCGTCAAGGCCTTCGGCGCTTTGCAGGTGGGGGAGACGGAGCATGGTGGCGATGCCGCCGAAACGCGGCATTTCGTTGCCGCCCAGTGGTTGGTGGAGAACTTTGTCCACGGTGGGCCTCATCAGTCGGTCGATTGTTCTGTTTGTTCGAACCTGTGCCGCCGCACGCCTTTCAGCTTCGTATATGCCGGCGGGCAGGGCCATTTCGGCCAAGTCTGCGCAAGGTAGTGCGTGAGAAAAATCGCTACCGGCAAATACTTACTTCAGGAATTTCTGAACTATCGAGCACAGGAGCGGTTAGACTGCGCGCAAATACCCTGCGGAACCGTTGCCCATGGCCTCGACCTTGCCCGACCTGAAACTGCTGCGCATTTTCGTCAGCGTGGTGCGCCACCAGGGGTTCGCCAATGCCCAGCGCGAACTCAACCTGTCGACCTCGGCCATCAGTACCTACATGAGCCAGCTCGAAGGCGCCCTGGGGATCGTGCTGTGCCACCGTGGCCGGGGCGGCTTCAGCCTGACCAGCAAGGGCGAGCTGTTCCATCAGGAGACCCTGCGCCTGCTGGCCGAGCTGGACGGTTTCGAACAGTACGCCGCAGCGCTCAAGGGCGAGCTGCGCGGCACTCTCAACCTGGGAGTGATCGACTCCACCGTTGGCGACCAGGCGCTGCCCTTGGCCGAGGCCATCGGGGCCTATAGCCAGGAACACCCGGCGGTCCACCTGCACCTGTCGGTGTCCAGCCCCTACGAATTGCAACTCGGTGTGCAGGACAATCGTCTGGACCTGGCCATTGGTGCGTTTTCTTCACGCATGAGCGGCTTGCTTTATCTGCCGCTATACCGCGAGCAGCATTGGTTGTATTGCAGTAGCCGGCACCCGTTGTTCGCCGAGCGGCGCATCCCCGAGCAGGTGGTGACGCAGCAGCGCATGGTGGGGCGTGGCTACTGGAGCCAGGCCGAACTGGCCCGGCACGGGTTCAAGCACAGTGCGGCGACGGTGGAAAGCATGGAGGCGCAGCTGATCCTGATTCTCTCGGGCGCCTACATCGGCTACCTGCCCGAGCACTACGCCCAGGCTTGGGTCGACAAGGGCGACCTGAGGGTGTTATCGCCAGCTACTTTCGGGTATCAGGCCCCATTCTCGCTGATCGTGCGCAGGGGGCGTAGTCGTGAGCCGCTGATTCAAACATTCCGGGACTTGCTCAAGAGCCAGTTGAATGTCGGTTGAAGGATGTTTCGTAGGACAATCCGACTGAGTGCGCTAAATAAATTTTCAAATTAGCCGCTAACCCCTCCACGCTCTGCTAGATATTTAGTTGCGCTGCACCCTCAATACCCCCTCTTCGAAGGACCGTTCAAGATGCGCATGAACTTGCCCGTCACTGAGCACGAAAGAACCTTTCCCCACGAGCAGCGCCTGATCTCCACCACGGACCTCAATAGCCGCATCACCTACTGCAATGACGCCTTCGTCGCGATCAGCGGTTTTACCTACGACGAACTGGTTGGCCAGCCACATAACCTGGTGCGTCATCCTGACATGCCCCCCGCCGTATTCGGCCACATGTGGGAGACCATCAAGCAAGGCAAACCCTGGATGGGGGTGGTCAAGAACCGCGCCAAGAACGGCGATCACTATTGGGTCAGCGCCTATGTCACGGCGATCTACGAAAATGGTCGCATCAGTGGCTACGAGTCGGTGCGTTCGGTGCCGACCCGCGAGCAGATCCGCCGTGCCGAAGCCCTGTACGCGCGGCTGCGCGCGGGCAAGTCGCCGGCGCCCTGGGCAGCCCGGTTGGCGCGTGGCGTGGCCCACGGCGGGCCGTTGATCGGCGCCGGCCTGCTGTCGGCTGCCGGCTACCTCTGGCTGGCGCCATATCTGGCGCTGGGCGTGCTGATGACCAGCTTGCTGGTGGCCTGGTACCTGATCGAGCGCCAGCAAGGCCGAACGATCCGCCGCACGCTTGCGGAGCACCCGAAGGCGTTCACCAGCCCCCTGGTGGCCCTGACCTACAGTGACAATCCTGGCCTGCTGGGCCAGCTCGACCTGGCCATCATCAGCGAAGAAGCGCGCCTGCAAACCGCGCTTACTCGCCTGGTGGACGCCGGTGTGGGGGTCAAGTCGCGGGCCGCTCAGTCGGCCGACCTGTCCGATGCCCAGGCGCAGATGCTCGACCGCCAGCGCAGCGAGACCGACCAGTCGGCCACGGCCATCGCCCAGATGGCCGCGACCATCCAGGAGGTCACCCACAACGTGCAAAGCACGGCCCATGCTGCCGGTGACGCCGACCAGCTGGCCCAGCACGGCAGCGAGCTGGCGCAGCAGAGCCTGAAGGCCATGGGCAGCATGAACGAGGCGGTCAGTGATATCGGTCAGGCGGTCAACGCCCTGGCCGAGCAGACCCAGTCGATCGGCAGTGTGGTCGATGTGATCACTTCGATTGCCGAGCAGACCAACCTGCTGGCGCTCAACGCCGCGATCGAGGCAGCCCGCGCCGGCGAGCAGGGCAGGGGCTTTGCCGTGGTCGCCGACGAGGTGCGTTCGCTGGCGCAGCGCACACGTGCTTCCACCGACGAAATCCATCAGATCATCGCCTCGCTGCGTGCTGGCGCCGAGCGTGCAGTGAGCACTGCCAGCCGCGGCGAGCAGATCTCGCGCGACAGTGTGCAAAGTGTCGAGGCGGTGCAAACGGCGCTGGCAGGCATTGCCCAGGCGGTCAGCCGCATTACCGGCATGAGCCAGCAGATGGCCACGGCGTCGGAACAGCAGAGCCATGTGGCCGAGGATATCAATCAACAGATCGTGCGCATTGCCCAACTGTGCGACCAGTCGGCGGGGCAGGCCAAACAGGGGGCCGAGATCAGTCAGGACCTGGAACGGATGGCCGAGTATCTGCATAGCCTGGCAGAGCGGTTCAACCGCTGAAGGCTTTGGGGCCCGCAAAGCGGGCCCAAACTTCCAGCCTGTGGCAAAATCCCTCCGCCAACGGAGACCCCCATGCCCAGACCCCGCTGCGAACGCTGCCAGCGCCCGCTCGACCATTGCCTTTGCCCACTGATCCCCAGCCTGGAAAGCCGCACCCGCGTGGTCCTGCTGCAGCACCCCAGTGAAACCGCCCACGCCTTGAACACCGCCCGCCTGGCCGCCCTGGGCCTGGTCAATGCCGAACTGCGGGTCGGCGAAGTGTTCACTGACCTTGGCGAGCTGTTGGCCAGCCCAGGCTATCGGCCTGTGCTGCTGTTTCCGGGCGAACAGGCGCAAGCGCTGACGGCCTACGGCGAAACGGACGACAGGCCATTGATGCTGATCGTCCCCGACGGCACCTGGCGCAAGGCACGCAAGCTGCTGTACCTGAATCCGCTGCTCGACGCGCTGCCTCGCGTGACCTTGACCGAGGTGGCGCCTTCACGCTACCGCCTGCGCAAGGCACCGGAGCCGGGGGCGGTGTCGACCCTCGAGGCGGTGGTGCAGGCGTTGAACGTGCTGGAACAACCCGTGAATTTCGATGACCTGTTGCGGCCGTTCGAGGCGTTGATCGAAGGGCAGATCAAGGCCATGGGCGCCGAGACATTTGCCCGTAATCATGGGTGAGGGTTGAGGTCATGCTTTTTCTGTGCCGGCCTGTTCGCGGGCATGCCCGCTCCCACAGTATGGACTGCCCCCAAGAAGTTGGACACCAATCCAACCCTTGGGGGATTCATGGCCAAGTACACTGAGCAGTTCAAGCTCACAGCAATCACTGCCTATTTGGATGGCAGCAACGGTTTCCGTACGGTAG
>NZ_PEMX01000046.1:0-30613 GCF_002759075.1 Pseudomonas sp. 382 | reverse complement strand
TTTCGGCTTGAAGGGGTTTCACCAAGAGGCGCTGGCTTGCTTCTATCGTCGCTTGCAAACGATGCATTCTTTATCGGCGCTTTGGTGGAAGGGGTGGGGCGATGTCTCCCACGGTCTGTACTGCTGCTAACAGTCAGAATCGGGCATTTAGTCCCACCACCCCTTCAAGTCTAACCATACAAGCGGGGTTGCCCGCGATGCGCCGCGCGGGCGGCGCTCGATCTCGCAGGCGCTGCAAGACTGTCGACGAGCACCTTTCAGCCCTCACCCAATTGCATTGCGGCTGCCTTTGTCAGTGTGGATGCACAGTAATCGCCACCAGCTTCACCACCACCGGCCTCACCATCAGCACGCACACAAATGCCACTGGCATCGCCAATTGGTAAGCCTTCAGCACATTGCTCAGGTAGTCCGGGTTCACCCCGGCATTCGCCGCCGTGATCACGAAGCACATCAGTAGCGCCATGATCGATGACATGTAAAACGCGAACACGTACGGCGTAGCGCTCGGGCGTAGTTTGCGCCGGCTGCGCGTGTGGGACAGATTGCTCATGCGATCTCCTGAAGGTTGACTGAGGGCGCAGGTTAGCAATGCCGCCGGCAGCGGCTGTAGACCCGCTGGATTGAGTTCTTTATAAAGAGATTCTTACGAATCGAAGAGCTTGCCATGGATCTGCTCAACGCCATCCGCAGCTTCATCAAAGTGGTCGAAGCCGGCAGCATCGCCGCCGGCGCCCGTAACCTCGGCCTCAGCCCGGCAGCGGTCAGCCAGAACCTGGCGCGCCTGGAAGGGCACCTGCACGTGCGCCTGCTCAGCCGTACCACCCGCAGCATGGCGCTGACGCCTGCCGGTAGCCAGTATTACGAACGGGTCAGGCACATCGAGCGCGACCTGGCCCTTGCCGAACAGGCGGTCACCACACCCGACAGTGAGCCACAAGGGCGCCTGTGCATCGCCTCGACTTCCGCTTTTGGGCGCCATGTGCTGGCGCCTCTGATCCCGGCCTTCAGCGCCCGCTATCCACTGCTTTCGATAGAATTGATAACGACTGATCGCAAGGTCAATCACGCCCGCGAAGATGTCGATGTCAGCCTGCGCATCACCCCGCAACTGGAAGACCAGCTGCTGGCGCGGCACATCGCCCGCATCCCGTTCATCTGCTGCGCGTCACCGGGTTACCTCGCCAGCGCCGGTTTGCCGACCAGTCCCGAGGTGCTGCGGGATCACCGCTGCCTGGTCTTCCGTTATCCGGTGGACGGCCGCTTCCTGCGTTGGGGCTTTGTGCGTGACGGCATGCGTTTCGAGGCGGAGTTCGGCAGCGTGTTGATCAGCGACGACATCGATGCCCTGACCCAGATGGCCCTCAACGATGGCGGCATCACCCGATTGGCCGAGTTCATCGTCAGGCCGCATCTGGCCTCGGGGGCACTGGTGCCGCTGTTCGAATACAGCGAAAGCGGCCAGGCCTACGCCCAGACCGAGCCAATGGATATCTACCTGTGCGTGGCCGATCGTTTCGCCATGACCGCAAAAGTGCGTGCGTTCATGGACTACCTGCGTGAGTCGTTGGGGGATGGCTGGCAAGTGCAGGCATGAAAAAACCGCCACGAGGGCGGTTTCTTGATGGGGCGGGTACGAATCAGAAGCGGTAGGTGAGCGAGGCACCGATACCGTGGGCGCTGTTCTCGTACTTGGCCTGGTAGCGACCCTTGGTGGGGCTGGCCAGGTTGACCTTGGTGTCCTCTTCCCACAGGTAGGAGTAGGCCACGTCGATGGTCATGTCGTCGGTTGGGCTGTAACCGGCACCGATGCTGATTGCCTTGCGATCACCCGTTGGGATGCGCGGCGAGCGGTCGGTGTTGTTGGTTGGCGACTGGTCGACAGAGAAGCCGGTACGCAGCACCCACTCCTTGTTCACCTTGTAGGAGGCGCCAATGGCGTGAGCCCAGGTATCGTGCCAGTTCTGCTCTTCGGTGATGGTGCCGAACTGGGCTCTCAGCGGTGCCGGGACGTCGTTGTTGACGGTGATGTTTTCCAGGCGGCTCCAGCGGGTCCAGGTGCTGCCGGCATACAGGGTCCACTGGTCGTCCAGTTCGTGGGTGACCGAGAAGTCCACGGACTCAGGTGTCTTGATCTTCAGCGTGGCGTCGAACTTGCTGCCGCTGAAAGGCCCGATCAGGGCGTTGTTGATCTTGGTGTCGCCTTCGAGTTTGTAGTCGACCATCGAGTGGTAGGTCAGGCCGACGCGGGTGCGGTCGGTGGCCTGCACCAGGATGCCGATGTTGTAACCGACGGCAGTGTCGTCACCCTTGATCTTCACTTCGCCATCGTTCACGCCTGGGGAGCGCGGGTTGATGGTGTTCGAGCCCAGCTCGCCCTTGATGCGGTTGATGGTCGGGCCGAAACCGATCGACACCTTGTCGTTGAAGGCGTAGCTGACGGTAGGCTGGAAGGTGATGACCTCGACGTGGCTCTTCTTGCCCCAGTAGCGAGCGGCGTCGCCGCTGCCATAATCGGTTACCAGGCCGTATGGCACGTAAACACCAAAGCCGACGCTCCAATGCTCATCGATCGGTTTCACGTAGTAGCCCATCGGGACGCCAACGGTCGGCACCATGTCACCATCGGTTTCGCCTGGCAGCGGGCGGCTGCCTGGGCCGGAAATGTCAGTCTTGGCGATTACGGCAGCTCCGCCCACGGTGACTTCCTGGCGTTTGAGGCGCGACATGCCTGCAGGGTTGCCGTACACCGTGCTGGCGTCCTCGGCAGAAGAAGAACGACCTGCAAAACCGGTACCCATGCCGCTGATGCTTTGTTCGTTAAGTGCGAAGCCGGCAGCGAACAGTTGGCTGGATGCCAGGGCAACGGCTACGCCGAGGGAGGTTTTGAGCATTGCTTTTTTCATTATTAGAAACTCCTTGTGATCTCCGGGGCGAAAAGCTACCAACAAATCACGCGCCGCGCTATAGCCTGAATTAAAGGAGATCGCGCTGTTTTGTAGGACAATCCGACCAAAATTCCATTTTTTCTAACAAAGATGTAGGACGCTTCTTAAGATGCCTGTGGCAATTTCTGCTCAACGCATAAATGCCAAGCCTGGGTAAAGTCGCGCAGGCGACCTTGGGGGTGGAAAATCTGCCGCCAGATTCGAGCCAGGCCGAGCAAGTCATCGGCCGCTGGCAGCGGCGTGGCTTGCTCTTCGACGAGCATCCAGGCGATAGCTGTGGAGTATCGCAGGTTCACCGTGAGTTCCAGGTGCGGCCCGCCGAGAAAGGCGTGCTGGCTGGCCAGGCCGCGAACCAGGCTGGCCAGCTCCGGGTCACGGGCAAGGAAATGATCCCAGATGGCTTGGTGCCGGCTTTCGCCAATGCGGTAGAGGCCGTGGCCACGGCGATCGTGCAAAGCCGAACCGAGTGCCGACTGGCTGGCCGCGATACCGAGCAGAAGGGCTTCGGCGCTGGCGCAATGGCGATTCAGATAGACCAGGGTAGGTCGGATCACATACTGACACAATTCATTCGCCGCGATACCCATGATGCCCTCGAGCAGTAAAGGGCCGACGGGCGCTGGAGCTTGGCAGCTGGTGATTTGGTCAGGCCCGCCGGAAGCGGTAAAGACCGCTCGAGTTGAAGTGTAGTGTGATAATCGTGGTGTAAAGGGCTGTTTTTAAATCGATTGCTGCCTGCCGCCCGTTGCCATATGCCTGGCGGCAATTAGCATCAGAACGATCAGGCAGCTTGCGACAGGCGCCATTCAGCTTGTGAATGCCCCGATATTCGCCGCTCACGCGGTGAGCGATTGACGGGTGCGGGCGATTACCGCCTGCAGGGGTTCCGAGTGGCTGTACTGTTCAGGGTACAGGCGTTCGGTGTGGCAGGCGATACCGTGCTCGTCCACCAGGGTGAAGCTGAAGCTGCCCTTGCGTGGGGCAACGATAAGGCACTTCAACGGCGAGAAAGCTTGGGAGAGGGTGCCAATGGCAGCCTGAATTTGATGATGAGTTTGCATGTTATTGGAGGTTCCTGCTTTAAACACGGGGATTATGATCCGTGCATGATAGAAACGTTCCAGTGACGCCTTTATTAAGGGACGAACGAACCTGACTGGAACAGGGCAGCCAGAGAGAGCGCAATCAAAGTGTGGGCGCTTGGGCTGACTGGTAGGTACTTCAGAAGGCAGGCAGCACACCGGGGCCAAGGTTCTAGGCCGTCGGGGTGGGATCCTGATCAATCTTCCGGTTGATTCGTGCTTGAACAGCGCTGGGCTGGCGAGAGAATCATCGAGGGGGCCGGTCCTGGTTTCAGCAGCGATCGTTCGGGAGAGCGATGGGCTGCAAGGACGCTTCTGGCCAGAATTGACTTTCAGCTTGGGTACTAACGTGGCGCACCTTAACGAAAATACGCGGCCTTTGCAAGCATTGCGTGTTTCTTCAGGCTAGCCGCGCAGTATGGCGTGTCTTCCTCCTTATGGGAAGAGGGGCCAACCGGCCTCCAACCGGCCCGATGGGCCAATTTCGTGCATCCAAACGCAGGCTTTCAGTGCACTTGTTCACATTCGAAGCATGACTTGTAACACGCGGGCAACAGCCCTCCTCATGCTCGCCAATGACTTGACTGGACCCTTAAGTCAATGAAAAAAAACACTAATTTTTGCTGGTGAAAAAATCGTCAGTTTGAGCGAAAGCCCCATTTTTCGGGGGTTTGCGGCCTCATTGGAGGGGTTGTCCACCGAGTTATCCACAGGAACTGTGGATTGTCCCGAGCGCTTGCTCTAGGACGGGCGTGCCAGCACCTCCGAGAACTGTCCGACAATCGTAAGGCACCTGACGACCAGCCAGTCATCCACTCGGAAACGTCAAGAAAAAATCATCGAAAAAAATTGCAATCCGCCGGAAATCGACAGGCCATGCACAAAAAAAAGGAGTAGAGTTGCGCGCCCTTCGAATTGCCATCCCTGTCGGTCATGAAGTTTCGCGGTAAACCCCTCGCCAGCCCCGTTGTCGCCTCATCAGCCCCTTCGCCCAAACGCTTTTCCCTGAAAGTGGCCCTCTGGCTGCTCGACAGCCCGAGGCTGGGTGACAAGCCTCAGATCAAACACATTGCCGGGCACCTGCTCAAGCAGCCCGCGCGCGAAGGTGTGGTGGTGGCGCAGAGCCGCTTGGGGCAAATGCTCTGCCGTGATTGCGGCAATGCCCGGGACCGTCGCATCGGCCATGAACTGCTGCGTCAGGCGGCACGGGCCGGGGACCAACGGGCGCAGCAGGAGTATGCGCGGCTGCTCGAGGCCGATGCGGCGAAACAGGCGCCCGACGGGGCAGGCTGGTAAGCTGCACTCAACTCGCAATGGTGTGATCGGGGTACGCATGACAGTGGATCTGGCCAGCATTCTGCTGGGCTTGGTGGCAGGGGCTTTGCCTTGCCTGGGGTGGGTCATGCACGTGCAGCGCCGTCAGGCTGCGCGCCACGGCGAGCAGGCCCTGCTCGAGGAGCGCCTGAGCAGTGCGCAGTTGGCGCAGGCTGGCCTGCAGGCGCAACTGGATGCCAGCCGCGACGAAGTCAGCGACCTCAGTGAAGCCAACGCCGTCAAGCAGGCCCAGCTGGCCGCCCAGGGCCGTGAACTGGAACTGCTGCAGATCGACCGCGACAACGCCCGCGATGCGGCCCACGCCTGGCACATCGAACGCGCCACTCGCGAAGCAGAACTGCGTCGTCTGGAGGCCCAGGCCGCGCGCCTGGAGGCCGAGCTGCGCGAACAGCAGGACAGTCACCAGCAGCGCCTCGAAGACCTCCAGGAGGCCCGTGACACCCTGCGCGCCCAGTTTGCCGACCTGGCCACGAAAATCTTCGACGAGCGCGAACAGCGCTTCGCCCAGACCAGCCAGCAGCACCTGGGCCAGTTGCTCGACCCGCTCAAGGAGCGTATCCAGGCGTTCGAAAAACGTGTCGAGGAAAGTTACCAGCAAGAGGCCCGCGAGCGCTTCTCGCTGGGCAAGGAGCTGGAGCGTCTGCAACAACTCAACCTGCGACTGTCAGACGAAGCCACCAACCTCACACAGGCACTCAAGGGCCAGAAGACCCAAGGTAACTGGGGTGAGCTCATTCTTGAACGGGTGCTGGAACATGCCGGCCTGGAGAAAGGCCGCGAATACCAGACCCAGGTCAGCCTGAAGAGTGCCGATGGCGAGCGCTTTCAGCCTGACGTGCTGATCATGCTGCCCGGTGACAAGCAGGTGGTGGTCGACGCCAAGGTCAGCCTTACCGCCTACCAGCAATTTGTCGGCAGCAACGACGAAGCTGCCCTCAAGCAGCACGTGCAGTCGCTGCGCAACCACGTCAAAGGCCTGTCGAGCAAGGACTACAATCGCCTCGAAGGCCTGCACAGCCTGGACTTCGTGCTGTTGTTCGTGCCGATCGAGGCAGCCTTCTCGGCGGCGCTGCAGGCCGAACCCAACCTGTTCCAGGAAGCGTTCGACCGGCAGATCGTGATCGTCAGCCCGACCACTTTGCTGGCCACCCTGCGGGTCATCGACAGCCTGTGGAAACAGGAGCGCCAGGGCCAGAACGCCCGAGAGATCGCCGAGCGCGCCGGGTGGCTGTATGACAAGTTCGTGCTGTTCATCCAGGACCTGGACGAGCTGGGCAACCGCCTGCAGCAGGTCGACAAGGCCTACGCCGCCGCTCGCAACAAGCTGTGTGAAGGGCGCGGCAACCTGGTCAGCCGCAGCGAACAGCTCAAGCTGCTCGGTGCCCGCGCCAGCAAGAGCCTGCCGGCCGAGCTGCTCGAACGGGCCCTGTCAGACGAAGCGCTGGCCGACGAGGCGGTTACTGAACCAGGCTCAGATGGCGATTGAGCAGGGCGCGCAAGGCCGCCGGCTTCACCGGTTTGGCCAGGTAGTCCAGGCCTGCGGCATGCACGGTGGCCAAGGTTTCCTTGCTGCCGTCGGCGCTGATCACCACGCCGGGCACCGGCTCGCCCAGGCGTGCACGTAACCAGCCCATCAGCCCGGTGCCGGTTTCGCCGTCATCCAGGTGAAAGTCCACCAACGCCAGGTGCGGGCGCATGCCCTTGGCCAGCAACGCTTCGCACTCGGCGCGGTTGCGCGCAGTCCATACCTGGCAGCCCCAGCGGCTGAGCAGGCTGTTCATGCCGATCAGGATGCTGTCTTCATTGTCCACGCACAGCACCTGCAAGCCGGCCAGCGGCTGGCTCGCGGTTTCTACCGGGGTGCTCGGCGCCGCTGCGGCCTGATGGGCAATCGGCACGTGGACGCGAAACACCGTGCCCTTGCCGGGCCAGGAGCGCACCTGCAAGCTGTGGCCAAGCACCCGGCACAGGCCGTCGGCGATCGCCAGGCCAAGGCCGAGGCCTTTTTCGGCGCGGGTCTGGTGGCTGTCCAGGCGCTTGAACTCCTGGAAAATCACCTGCAGCTTGTCGTCGGCGATACCCGGGCCTCGGTCCCAGACCTCCAGCCACAGGTGCTCGCCCTGGCGGCGTACACCCAGCAGGATCGGGCTTTTGCCGTAGCGCAAGGCATTGGTGAGGAAATTCTGCAGCACCCGGCGCAGCAGTTTCATGTCGCTGTTGACCCGCAGGCGGCTGCCGCGCAAGCGGAACTCCAGGCCCTTCTCGGCGGCCAGCACCTTGAACTCGGCGCCAAGGGTGTCGAACAGTTCATTGAGGGCGAAGGGTTTGGCGTCGGGGGTGATCTTGCCGTTTTCCAGGCGCGAGATGTCCAGCAGGTCGCTGATCAGCTCTTCGGCCGAGCGCAGCGAGCTGTCCATGTGCTGCACCAGTTGCTGGGCCTCTTCGTTCATGCCTTCGGCCTGCTGCGACAGGGCGGCGGAGAACAGTCGCGCAGCGTTCAGCGGCTGCATCAGGTCATGGCTGACCGCAGCGAGGAAGCGGGTCTTGGACTTGCTCACCGCTTCGGCCTGGCTCTTGGCTTCCGACAGGGCCTGGTTGAGTTGCGACAGCTCGTGAGTGCGTTCGGCCACGCGCTGCTCCAGGCGTTCGTTGGCGTCGCGCAACGCCTGTTCGGCTTCGCGGAACGGCGTGATGTCGGTGAAGCTCATCACAAAGCCCCCACCGGGCATCGGGTTGCCGATCAGTTCGATGACCCGGCCATTGGGAAACAACCGCTCGGAAGAGTGGGCGCGGCCTTGGCGCATCCAGTGCAGGCGCCGCGCCACGTGGACTTGCGCCTCGCCCGGGCCGCACAGGCCGCGCTCGGCGTTGTAGCGGATGATGTCGGCGATCGGCCGGCCGACGCTGATCAGGCCCTCGGGGTAGTTGAAGAGCTCCAGGTAACGGCGGTTCCATGCCACCAGATGCAGGTTCTGGTCGACCACGCTGATGCCCTGGTTGATGTTCTCGATGGCACCCTGCAGCAACGCGCGGTTGAACTGCAGTACTTCGCTGGCTTCGTCGGCGATGCGCACCACGTCTTCAAGCTGCATGTCGCGGCCTTCGATGGCGGCCTTGACCACGGCACGGGTCGAGGAGGTGCCGAGCACACCGGCCAGCAGGCGTTCGGTGTGTTCGATCCAGTCGCCATCGGCGTTCTGGTTGGGGTTGAAACCCTTGCCCTGGCGGTAGGCGAAGCGGATGAAGCTTTGCCGCGCGCGCTCCTCGCCGACGAAGCGCGAGGCGAGGGTGAGCAGGTCTTCGATCTGCACGGCCAGCAACGGTTTGCTGCTGGGCCGGGCGCTGGTCTGCTGGCCGATGAAGCGGCCTGCCTGCCAGTGCTCAGACACGCGGGTGCGCGACAACATCGACACCCATACAAACAGCGTGAAGTTGCCCGCCAGCGACAGCACTACCCCCTGGGTCAAGGGGCTGATCGGTAGGTCGAGCGGGTTGCCATGCAGCCAGGCCAGGCCCGGGAACAGACCCAGCGACAGGCCCAGGCTATGGGCGATGATCGGCAGCACCAGGGTGTAGAACCACAGGAAGATGCCCGCCGCCAGGCCGGCGAACACTCCACGGCGGTTGGCCTGCTTCCAGTACAGCGCGCCGAGCATGGCCGGGGTCAGCTGGGTGACGGCGGCGAAGGCGATCTGGCCGATGGTCGCCAGGCTTGCGGTGGAGCCGAGCAGGCGGTAGCTGACATAGGCCAGCAGCAAGATCACCACGATGGTCACCCGGCGTACCGAGAGCATCCAGTGGCGGAACGCTTCGAACGGCCGCTCGGCATTGTTGCGGCGCAGCAGCCAGGGCAGCAGCATGTCGTTGGAGACCATGGTCGACAGCGCTACCGCCTCGACGATGACCATGCCGGTAGCGGCCGAAGCACCGCCGATGAAAGCCAGCAGGGCCAGGCTGGGGTGGGCTTCGGCCAGCGGCAGGCTGATGACGAAGGAGTCGGATATCACCGTGCCCGGCAGCAGCATCTGCCCGGCCAGCGCGATCGGCACCACGAACAGTGCAGCCAGCGCCAGGTACAGCGGGAACACCCAGCGCGCCAGGCGCATGTCCTGGGGTTCGATGTTCTCCACCACGGTGACATGGAACTGCCGCGGCAGGCAGATGATCGCCATCATCGCGACGGCGGTTTGCACCACCATCGACGGCCAGTTGATGGTTTCCTGCCAATAGCTGTCCAGTTGCACCGACTGGCGCGCCTGGCTGAGCAGGTCGTTGAAGCCGTCATACAGGTTGAACACCACGAACACGCCCACCGCGAGGAATGCCAGCAGCTTGATCAGCGACTCGAAGGCGATCGCCAGGACCATGCCGCGGTGGTG
This sequence comes from Pseudomonas sp. 382, assembly GCF_002759075.1. NCBI lineage: Bacteria > Pseudomonadati > Pseudomonadota > Gammaproteobacteria > Pseudomonadales > Pseudomonadaceae > Pseudomonas > Pseudomonas sp. 382. The sequence continues at coordinate 20,869 of NZ_PEMX01000046.1, read as the reverse complement.
CTCGGTGACGTCCAGGCTGCGGGTGCCGAAGACGATGGCAAACAGCGCCAGCACCAGCGACACCACCAGCGCGGTGTCCTGCACCCGGGTGCCGGTGGCGTCGGCATTGGCGCCGATCAGCAGGTTGACGCCGAGCACGATGCCCTTGAGCTGCAGGGCGATATAAGGCAGCACGCCAACCAGGCAGATCAGCGCCACCACCACCGCCAGCGACTGCGACTTGCCATAGCGAGCGGCGATGAAGTCGGCGATCGAGGTGATGTTCTGCTGCTTGCTGATCAGCACCATCTTCTGCAGCACCCACGGCGCGAAGATAAGCAGCAGGATCGGCCCGAGGTAGATCGGCAGGAACGCCCACAGCTGTTCCGCGGCCTGGCCGACCGCGCCGAAGAACGTCCAGCTGGTGCAGTACACCGCCAGCGACAGGCTGTAGACCCAGGCACGCAGGCGCGGCGGCAACGGCGTGCTGCGGCGGTCGCCGTAGAAGGCGATGGCGAACATGACGGCCATATAGGCCAGGGCGACCACGGCGATCAGCCCGCTGGACAACGACATGAAAACTCCGGAGCAAGAAAGATAACGCGGTCCCGATCAATCAGTCTGGCACGCAGGCGGCGGTTCGTCAGCGCAGACGATGGTCGCAGCGGCGAGTCGTCGCAGGCTCATCGTTTGCCTGTACCGGCCTCTTCGCGGGCGTGCCCGCGAAGAGGCCAGTACAGGCAACATCATCCCCGACGAGTGCCCAGCCAGTAGAACACTCCCGCCAGTATCACCGACATCACCAGCAGGTAGAAGATCACCCCCGGCCACCACCGCCCCAGGGCAAACCCCACCAGCACCGGCCCCAGCGCTGCCCCGAGGTTGGACAGGTTCTGCGCCCCGTAATACACCCCGCGCAGGTGCTCCGGGGCAATCAGGTCGATGAACATGTACTCGGCGGGTATGACGATGATTTCACCGAGGGTGAACACCAGCATCGCCAGGCACCAGGCCACTATCGACCCGGCCATGGCAAAGCCGAGCAGCCCGGCGATGAACAGCGCCATGCCGGCCAGCAGCCAGGGCATCAGCTGCTGGCGGCCGATGCGTCGACCGATCAGGTACTGCAGGGCTATCACCGTCACCGCGTTGGTGGTTACCAGGTAACCGACCAAGCGTGCCGCCTCGCTGGCGCTGCTGGTCACCACCAGGTACTGCGACAAGTAGGCGGTGAACTGGCCGAACACCACCGCGCTCAGCACGCCGCCCAGGGTAAAGCACACCAGCCTGCGGTCACGCGCCAGCCCCAGCGCAACCTGCCTGAATCCGACGCTCGGCTGCTCCTGGGCACTGGCCTGCAGCCCACGGTCGCCGAGCCGCCAGTAGGCCATGCACATGCCCAGGCCGGTCAACGCCGAGGCAATGAAAGGCAGGTGGTCGTCCAGCTCCAGCATGGCCACGCCAAGCAACGGGCCGACGGCATAACCGACGTTGCTCAGGGTGTACTTGATGGCGAACACCTCGGCCCGTTGTTCCACCGGCAGCAGCGCGCAGAAGCCGGCCTTGGCGGCGATGTCGACCACCGCCAGGGCCAGGTTGATCAGCACCAGGCAGGTGAAGAACAGCCATACCGAACGGCTGGCGACGGCGACCATGAAGGCGAGAGCGAAGACCAGCGTGCTGGCGCTGACCAGAGTGTGGTTGCGCACGGTGTCGACCAGGTGTCCGCCGTACAGGCTCAGCAGCGAAGCAACGATCAGCGCGCCACCGATCAGCAGGCCGATCTGGCCGACCGGCAGCTGGAAGTTGTCGGCCAGATAGACCACCAGGTAGGGCAGGGTGAGGGCGCGGGCCACCGTCAGGGTGAACGTTGTGGTCAGCAGCAGGCGGACGCTGGCGGGATAGCCTTTCAGGGCAGCGAGCATTACCACATCCTTGTCATGGGGATTTTCCGATGGTGAGGATAAGGGAGGCCAGCAGCGGCGACCAGCGGAGGATTGACAGCTCGGACCCCACGGGGAATACTCTCGGAAAATTCATATATATGTTTACATAACAAGACGAGAGCCGACCCATGCACCCACTGTCCGGTGATGCTCGACTACCCCGCTATCAACAACTGCGCGATCACCTGATCGAGCAGATTGCCAACAACCGCTGGCGCCCGGGCGAGGCCATTCCCACCGAAGCCGCCCTGGCCACCGAGTTCGACATGTCTGTCGGCACCGTGCGCAAGGCCGTCGACGTGCTGGTCGCCGAAGGCGTGCTGGAGCGTCAGCAGGGCCGCGGCACGTTCATCCGCCGCCCACAGTTCCAGTCTTCGCTGTTCCGCTTCTTCCGCTTCGAAAGCGCCACCGGCGAGCGGCTGATGCCGGAAAGCCGCATTCTCTCGATCGAGCCGGTATTGGCACCGTCGGCCGTTGCCCAGGCCTTGGGCCTGGCCGTCGAAGCCGAGGTCATCCGCATTGTCCGTACCCGTCTGCTCGGCGCCCAGCCGGTGCTTGCCGAGGAAATCTGGCTGCCGCGCCAGACGTTCCAGCCACTGCTTGACGTCGAGCTCGATAGCAAAGGCCCGCTGCTCTACCCCATCTACGAGGAGCTGTGCGGCCAAGTGGTCGCCTACGCCGAAGAGACCCTGACCGCCGAAGCGGTCGATGCTGCCCATGGCCGCTTGTTGCAGCTACCGGCCAACAGCCCGGTGGTGGTGATCGAGCGCCTGGCCCGCGATTACGCCGGCAAACCGCTGGAATGGCGCCGCTCGCGCGGCCACGCGCAACACTTCCGCTACCGCGTCGACATTCGCTGAGCCGTTAAACCGGCTGCTTCGCCCGTTACCCGTCTGCGCCGTTCTGCCACGGCGCAGTGGCTTCGCCTGCCCGGTCGCCAGCCTGCCAGAGCTTCGGCACGCCCGGCCGTAACAAACACGACCAAGAAGGATAACAACCATGTTCAGCTGGTATCGCCAGATCACATTACGGGAACGCAAGACGTTCTGGGCCTGTTTCGGTGGCTGGTCGCTCGATGCGCTGGAAGTGCAGATGTTCGGCCTGGCCATTCCCGCGCTGATCGCCGCGTTCTCGCTGACCAAGGGCGATGCTGGCCTGATCAGCGGAGTGACCCTGGTGACCTCGGCGCTCGGTGGTTGGCTCGGTGGCACCCTGTCGGACCGTTATGGCCGCGTGCGCACCCTGCAGTGGATGATCCTCTGGTTCTCCTTCTTCACCTTCCTTTCGGCGTTCGTCACCGGCTTCTACCCGTTGCTGTTCGTCAAGGCCATGCAGGGCTTCGGCATCGGTGGCGAGTGGGCGGCCGGTGCGGTGCTGATGGCCGAGACCATCAACCCGAAATACCGCGGCAAGGTCATGGGCACGGTGCAAAGCGCCTGGGCTGTAGGCTGGGGCCTGGCGGTGGGGCTGTTCACCCTGATCTATTCGCTGGTACCGGCCGAGTACGCCTGGCGGGTGATGTTCTTCGTCGGCCTGCTGCCGTCGCTGCTGATCATCTGGGTACGCCGCAACGTGCCGGAGCCGGACAGCTTCCAGCGCCTGCAGAAGGAGAAGGCCATTCCCGGCAGCTTCTTCAAGTCGATGTCCGGCATCTTCCGCCCGGAGCTGCTGCGCGTGACCTTGCTCGGCGGCCTGCTGGGCCTGGGCGCCCACGGCGGTTACCACGCGGTGATGACTTGGCTGCCGACCTTCCTCAAGACCGAACGCAACCTGTCGGTGCTGAACTCCGGTGGCTACCTGGCGGTGATCATATTCGCCTTCTGGTGTGGTTGCGTGGTCAGCGGCCTGCTGATCGACCGCATCGGCCGGCGCAAGAACATCCTGCTGTTCGCGCTGTGCTGCGTGCTCACGGTGCAGGCCTATGTGTTCTTCCCGCTGAGCAATACCCAGATGCTGTTCCTCGGCTTCCCGCTGGGCTTCTTCGCCGCTGGCATCCCGGCCAGCCTGGGGGCGTTCTTCAACGAACTGTACCCGGCCGACGTGCGCGGTGCCGGGGTCGGCTTCTGCTACAACTTCGGCCGCGTGCTGTCGGCGGTGTTCCCGTTCCTGGTCGGCCACATGAGCGAATCCATGTCGCTGGGTAGTGCGATCGGTATCGATGCCGGCATCGCCTACGGCGTGGCCATGCTCGCCGCGCTGTGCCTGCCGGAAACCCGTGGCCGCAACCTTGAGACCACGCCAGCGCCAGAAATGGCTGGCGCTGTCGCCAAGTAACCTGACTGTCCTGTGATGACCATGCCCGACGTTCCTGTTTCACACCTCACCGCCATCGACAGCCATGCCCACGTGTTCAGCCGTGGGCTGAACCTGGCCAGCGAGCGGCGTTACGCGCCCAGCTACGATGCGCCGCTGGGCGACTACCTGGGCCAGTTGCTGGCCCATGGTTTCAGCCATGGCGTACTGGTGCAGCCCAGTTTTCTGGGCACCGACAACCGCTACCTGCTCAGCGCCCTGCAAACCGCGCCGGGGCAACTGCGCGGGGTGGTGATGCTTGACCGGGACGTCGAGCGCGAGACGATGCAGGAAATGGATCGGCTTGGGGTCAGGGGCGTGCGTCTGAACCTCATGGGCCAGGGCCTCCCAGACCTGACGGGCGCCGAATGGCGACCCCTGCTGGAACGCATTGGTGAACAGGGCTGGCATCTGGAGCTGCACCGCCATGTCGCGGACACCCCTGCGCTGTTGCGGGCCCTGGAGCCTTATGGTCTGAACATTGTGGTCGACCATTTCGGTCGGCCCGATGCCCGTCTGGGGCTTGGGCAACCGGGCTTTGCCGAGCTGTTGACGCTGGGCGGCAAGGGCAAGGTGTGGGTCAAGGTGTCCGGCATTTATCGACTGGAAGGTACGCCGGAGCAGAATCTGGCGTTTGCACGTCAGGCCCTGTGCGCTCTGGAGGCCCATTACGGTGCTGAACGACTGATGTGGGGCAGCGACTGGCCGCATACCCAGCATGAGTCAGCGGTGAGCTTTACCACGGCGGTCGAGCAGTTCGAGGCCTTGGGCTGCTCGGCTGAATTGCGCCGGGCGCTGCTGGTGGATACTGCTCAGGCGTTGTTCGGGTTCGAGTGATGTAGCGACTGTGCCGGCCTCTTCGCGGGCGCGCCCGCTTCCACAGGATCACCGCAGTCTTGAAGACTGCGCAGTACCTGTGGGAGCGGGCAAGCCCGCGAAGAGGCCAGCACAGGAAAATCAGAACCGGAACCGGCTGATCATCTGCTGCAACTGCCCACCCAGCCGCGCCAGCTCCACACTGGACGCCGAAGTTTGCTGACTGGCCTCGGCGGTCTGTTCGGAAATATCCCGCACTGTCACCACGCTGCGGCTGATCTCTTCAGCCACCGCACTCTGCTGCTCCGAAGCCGCGGCAATCTGTTGGTTCATCAGCTCAATCGCCGATACCCGCTGGGTAATCCCCTCCAACGCCACCCCGGCCTCACGCACCAGCGCCACGCTGCTTTCGGTCAGGCTCTGGCTCTGCTCCATCAGCTCGCTCACCGAGCGGGTGCCTTGCTCAAGGCTGCCGATCGCCGATTCGATCTCCAGTGTCGATGCCTGGGTACGCTGTGCCAGGCTGCGCACTTCATCTGCCACCACGGCGAAACCACGGCCCGCTTCACCGGCCCGGGCCGCTTCGATGGCGGCATTGAGCGCCAGCAGGTTGGTCTGTTCGGCCACGGCCTTGATCACGTCCATGACCTTGCCGATACGCTGGCTCTCGGTGCGCAGCGCGCCCATGGCTTCGCCAGTGGCGTCCACCTGGCTGGCCAGGCGGCTGATCTGGGCCACGGCGCGGTTGACCACGCTGTCACCTTCACGGGCTTCCTCGTCGGTGGCGCTGGCGGCGCTAGAGGCTTCGCCGGCATTGCGCGCGACTTCGTGGACGGTGGCAGCCATTTCCTGCATGGCCGTCGCCACCTGGTCGGTTTCCACCTTCTGGTTGTTGGCACCGGCACTGGTCTGCTCGGTGATCGCCGAAAGCTCCTCGGTAGCGCTGGCAATCTGCGAAATGCCATCGCGCACCTGGGCGATCAGCTCACGCAGGTTGCGGGTCATGCCCTGCAGGGCGTTCTGCAGTTGGCCGACTTCGTCGCGGCGGCGGCTGGCCGGTTGTTCGCTGAGGTCACCGGCAGCCACCTGTTCCATGGTTTTCAGTGCCTGGCGCAGCGGCTGGCTGATCTGCCGGGCGATGACCATGGCAGCCAGGGCGCCGAGCAGCAAGGCGAGCAGGGTGGTGGCGATCTGCAGGGTGCGGGCGAAGTGGCTGTCCCTGGCGACCAGCACCGCCTGGTCGTCCAGCAGTTGGCCTATGACACCGTTGAGGGTTTCGATATCGTTGGCCATGGCGGCGCGGTAGTCCACCAGGTGGCTGACCTCGCCACGGAACGCCTCTACGGCCTTCGCATAGGCCTGCACCTGCTGCTCCAGTTGCTGGAACTGCTGCGGGAAATTGCCGTTGAAGCGGGCGACCAGCCCCGGCAGATCGTTCACCGTGGTGGCGATCTGGCTGTTCATCAGTTTCTCGGTCTCGGCATTGGTATTACCGGTATAACCACGAACGTGGTAGCGCAGCAGGATCAGGTTTTCGCGTATCTGGTTGATGGCCTCGATGCGCACGAAACGCTCCTCGGCATCGGGTAAAGCGCGGACCTGATTGCGAATCTGCTCGATGCTGGCGAACGACTGGGTGGCCAGGGCGCCCATTTCCTTTTGCGCCGCGCGCATCTTTTCATAGGAGCGGAAACTGGCGGCCTGGTTGCCGCTGTAGCTCTGCAGTGCCTGGTCGGCGGTATTGATCAGCGCATGGGACTGCGCCCTGATCATCACCTCGCGCAGCTTTGCCAGTGTCGGCTTGAAGGCGTCCAGCGCAACTTGCAGCTGTTTGCTCTCGGCGGGGGCGCCGTTGGCCATGGCATGGCGCAAGCGCGCTTCGCGCAGGTCGCCGAGGGCGTCGTTGAGGCGCGATACGTCGCTGACGACCTCACTACGGCGTACCAGGCTGCCCAGGCCGTCCCAGCTGATCAGCGACTGCACAAGTGTCAGGCACAGCACCAGGCCGAAACCGAGAAAGAGTTTGTGGGCGATCCTGAGGTCGCCAAACCAGGTAAACATTACTGCCGAGCTCCTTTTCTTATGCGTTGGAGGAGACCTGAGGTCTGTTCCTTCTGTCAGATATAGTCATCTATATGAATTATCGGCATGTGTAACAAAGTCTGAACAGTGGCTGGCGAAAAATTAATATCACTGTGATATCAAATTGTGAGCGGGTTCCTGAATTGTCCGGTGTTCCTTGCCAGGCGGTTGCTTTCCCATGCAGATTTGTGGCTTGCAGCGCTTCGCGTGCCTCCAATGACAAAAGACACTCAGGAACAAGGACGATGAGTCATCCCTCGCAATTCACCTTGCTCGGCAAGCGGCGTTTCCTGCCGTTCTTCGTCACCCAGTTACTGGGTGCCTTCAACGACAACCTGTTCAAGCAGTCGTTGATCCTGGCCATTCTGTTCAAGCTCAGCTTGGGCGACGGCGATCGATCGATCTGGGTCAACCTCTGCGCGCTGCTGTTCATCCTGCCGTTCTTTCTGTTCTCGGCGCTGGGCGGGCAGTTTGGCGAGAAGTTCGCCAAGGACGCGCTGATCCGCGCGATCAAGCTGGCCGAGATCGTCATCATGGCGGTCGGCGCCATCGGCTTCGTCACCAACCACCTCACGCTGATGCTGGTGGCGCTGTTCGGCATGGGCACCCACTCGGCGCTGTTCGGCCCGGTGAAATACTCGATCCTGCCCCAGGCCCTGCGTGAAGAAGAGCTGGTGGGGGGCAACGGCCTGGTGGAGATGGGCACCTTCCTCGCCATCCTGGTCGGCACCATTGGCGCCGGGGTAATGATGGCCAATGACAGCTATGCCACGGTGGTGGCCGGTGGCGTGGTCGGCACCGCCGTGCTCGGCTACCTGGCCAGCCGCTGGATTCCTCGGGCCGCGGCAGCGTCGCCGCAGATGGCGCTGGACTGGAACATCTTCAAGCAGTCGTGGGTGATCCTGCGCATGGGCCTGGGGCAGACCCCGGCAGTGTCGCGCTCGATCGTCGGCAACTCGTGGTTCTGGTTCGTCGGCGCCATCTACCTGACGCAGATCCCGACTTACGCCCAGGAGTGGCTGCACGGCGACGAGACTGCCGTGACCTTGGTGCTGACCCTGTTCTCGGTCGGTATCGCCGTCGGCTCGCTACTGTGCGAACGCCTCAGTGGGCGCAAGGTGGAAATCGGCCTGGTGCCGTTCGGCTCGTTTGGGTTGACCTTGTTCGGCCTGCTCTGGTGGTGGCATTCAGGTGACGTACCGGCCGGCGCCCAGCCGCACGACTGGCTGGCGCTGCTGGGCATGCACCAGGCCTGGTGGATCCTGGTGTCGATCGTTGGCCTCGGCGTGTTCGGCGGCTTCTACATCGTGCCGCTGTACGCGCTGATCCAGGCGCGCACTGCCGAAGACCAGCGGGCACGGGTAATAGCCTCCAACAACATTCTCAATGCGCTGTTCATGGTGGTCTCGGCGATCTTCACCATTGTCCTGCTGAGCGTGCTCAAGCTGAGCATCCCGCAGCTGTTCCTGGTGGTGTCGCTGCTGAACGTGCTGGTCAATGCCTACATCTTCAGGATCGTGCCCGAGTTCACCATGCGCTTCCTGATCTGGATGCTCAGCCATTCGATGTACCGCGTGCAGCACCGCGACCTTGAACGCATCCCCGATGAAGGCGCAGCGCTGCTGGTGTGCAACCATGTGTCGTTCGTCGATGCACTGCTGCTGGGCGGGGCGATCCGTCGGCCGATCCGCTTCGTCATGTATTACAAGATCTACAACCTGCCGGTGCTCAACTTCGTGTTCCGCACGGCGGGTGCCATTCCGATTGCCGGGCGCAACGAAGACCAGGCCACTTATGATCGGGCCTTTGCGCGTATCGCCGAGTACCTGGCAGACGGTGAGCTGGTGTGTATCTTCCCGGAAGGCAAATTGACCGGAGATGGCGAAATCGACGTGTTCAAGGGAGGCGTCAGCCGCATCCTCGAAGAAACCCCGGTGCCGGTGATTCCGCTGGCGCTGCAGGGCCTGTGGGGGAGTTTCTTCAGTCGCGACCCGGCCAAGGGCTTCTTCAAGCGCCTGTGGTCGCGGGTGACCATCGTGGCTGGCGCCGCCATCCCGGTGGAGGCGGCGCAGCCAGAGGCCTTGCGTGAGCAGGTCAGCCGCTTGCGCGGTGGCCTGCGCTGAGCAGGGTTATCAGCTGGCGCTGACTTTCAGGCCGATCAGGCCGGTAATGATCAGCGCCACGCTGACCAGCCGTATCAGGGCCATCGACTCGCCGAACAGGATGATCCCGGCGATCACCGTGCCGACGGCGCCGACGCCGGTCCAGATGGCATAGGCGGTGCCCAGCGGCAGTTCCTTCATGGCAAGGCCCAGCAGGCCCAGGCTGATGGCCATGGCGGCGACGGTGAGTACGGTCGGGAGCGGTTTGCTGAAGCCGTCGGTGTACTTCAGGCCGACGGCCCAGCCGACCTCGAACAGGCCGGCGAAGAACAGGATGATCCAGGACATGATGCTTCTCCATCGTTGCGAATGATGGGGCCGTCCCCGGAATGGTCACGCGGTGCGTCGTGAGGTCGTCCTCACAGTGGCGATCAGGGTACACATCAATGCCTGGCTGGCTCAACCTCTGCAGCCTCGGCCGAAGGTTCTTCCATCCGCCGGAAGCAGGTCGACAGCAGTGCTCCGGAGATGTTGTGCCAGACGCTGAACAGCGCGCTCGGCACCGCTGCCAGCGGCGAGAAATGCGCTGCCGCCAGCGCCGCGCCCAGCCCCGAGTTCTGCATGCCCACCTCCAGCGCCAGCGACTTGCGCTGGGCCAGCGGCAAGTTGCAGAGCCGGCCGGTGAGGTAGCCCAGCAGATAACCAAAGGTGTTGTGCAGCACCACGACCGCCATGATCAGCAAACCGGATTCGGCGATCTTGGCCTGGCTGGCCGCCACCACCGCACAGACGATCATCACGATGCTCACCACCGACACCAGCGGCAGCACCTGCACCGCCATCTGCACCCGCGCACCCAGCAAGCGCTGCGCCAGCACGCCGAGGACGATCGGCAGCATCACCAGCTGCAGGATCGACCAGAACATGTCCATGAAGGACACTGGCAGCCAGGCCGAGGCCAGGAACCAGATCAGTGCCGGGGTCAGCAGCGGGGCGAGGAGGGTGGTTACCGCGGCGATCGCCACTGCCAGCGCCAGGTCGCCCTTGGACAGCCAGACCATCACGTTCGACGCCGTGCCGCTCGGGCAGCAGCCGACCAGGATCACGCCCACGGCGATTTCCGCCGGCAGGTGGAACAGCTGGCACAGCAGCCAGGCCATGCCCGGCATGATCACGAAGTGCGCCACCACGCCCAGGGCCACACGCCAGGGCTGGCGGGCGAGGGCGGCGAAGTCGTCGAGCTTGAGGGTCAGCCCCATGCCGAACATCACCAGGCCCAGCAGCGGCACGATGGCGACCTTGAGGGCGATGAACCACTGGGGCATCAGGAAGGCCAGCACGGCGAACACCAGCACCCACAGGGCAAAGGTGTTGCCGACGAAGCGGCTGAGAGCGGCGAGGGCACGCATGGGGCAATTCCTTTTCTATTTATAGCTTTATGAATTTCATGGGGCCTCTTCGCGGGCACGCCCGCTCCCACAGATACGCCACAGAATCTGAAAACTGTGGCGTACCTGTGGGAGCGGGCGTGCCCGCGAAGAGGCCGGTCCTGGCCACAACAAAACCAGCCAGCACCGGTATTTCAAACCGAATCAGACCCCTTGAGGAATCTCCTCGCCACCGAGCACTTCGAACAGCGCCGGCAGGAATTCGGCAAAGGTCATCATCATCAGCTGGAAGCTGGCATCGAACTGCTGCGCGGCCTCTTCGCCACCGTCCTGTTCGGCCTGTTCCTGCAGCAGCTCTTCGAACTTCAAGCGCTTGATCACCATCTTGTCGTCAAGCACGAACGACAGCTTGTCCTGCCAGGCCAGGGCAAGCTGGGTAACCACCTTGCCGGTGCTCAGGTGCAGCTGGATCTCCTCGCTGGTCAGGTCCTGACGCTTGCAGCGCACGATGCCGCCGTCTTCGGCGGTGTCCCGCAGTTCGCACTCGTCCAGCACGTAGAAGCCTTCGGCAGCCTGTTGCGACTTGACCCAGTCGGTCATGGTCGCAGTGGGTGCGATCTTCACGGTCACCGGGCGCACCGGCAGCGAACCCATCACTTCGCGCAGGGTCGACAGCAGGTCTTCGGCGCGCTTGGCGCTGGCCGAGTTGACCAGGATCATCCCCAGGCGCGGGGCGATGGCGGCGAAGATCATCGAGCGGCGGATGAACGCGCGCGGCAGGAAGGCCTGGATGATCTCGTCCTTGATCTGGTCGCGCTCTTTCTTGTAGACCTTGCGCATTTGCTCGGTCTCGATCTCTTCGACCTTCTCTTTCACGGCATCGTTGACCACGCTGCTCGGCAGGATGCGTTCTTCCTTGCGCGCGGCAACCAGCAGGAATTCGCCGCTGACGTGCACCAGGGGAGCATCTTCACCCTTGCCGAACGGCGCGATGAAACCGTAGGTGGTCAGCTCCTGGCTGGCGCAGGCGCGGGCTGGCTTGGTGGCCAGCGCGGCTTCCAGCGCTTCAGGCTCGAACGGTACTTCCTGGGTCAGGCGGTAGGACAGCAGGTTCTTGAACCACATGGGGGGCAATCTCTCCTTAATGCATAAGGCGGGCATTATTCTCCGAGCAGTGCTCCGAGGCCAACCCTGTCAGAGGGCCAGCAGGCCCGATAACGGAGGAAAAGCCCCGGCTGCGCTAGGTCTTTGAAAGGCTTGGAGTTTTTTTTGAAAAAAAATAAAAAAATGCTTGCCAGGGTTACAGCCCCTCCGTAGAATGCGCGCCACACCGAGACGAAGGGTGATTAGCTCAGCCGGGAGAGCATCTGCCTTACAAGCAGAGGGTCGGCGGTTCGATCCCGTCATCACCCACCACTCGATGTATAGCGCAGCGGTAGTTCAGTCGGTTAGAATACCGGCCTGTCACGCCGGGGGTCGCGGGTTCGAGTCCCGTCCGCTGCGCCATATTCCACTTCCTGGGCCCACTGAACACCCGGAAGTAACAAACAAAGCGACCTTAGGGTCGCTTTTTTTGTGCCTGAAATTTGCGCTGGATGATTTTGCAAAAAAGTTGCTTCAATGGCTTGCCAGGCTGCTGGTTCATCCGTAGAATGCGCGCCTCACCGAGACGAATGGGTGATTAGCTCAGCCGGGAGAGCATCTGCCTTACAAGCAGAGGGTCGGCGGTTCGATCCCGTCATCACCCACCACTCGTTGATTAGCGCAGCGGTAGTTCAGTCGGTTAGAATACCGGCCTGTCACGCCGGGGGTCGCGGGTTCGAGTCCCGTCCGCTGCGCCATATTCCGCTTCCAGGGCCCACTGAACACCCGGAAGCCACAAAAAAAGCGACCTTAGGTCGCTTTTTTTGTTTGAGCGCTTACCGGCTACGCTCTTCATCCCGCAATGTCAGCACCTCGACCCCATCCTCAGTCACCGCCACCGTATGTTCCCACTGTGCCGACAGGCAGTGGTCGCGGGTGATCACCGTCCAGCCATCTTTCAGCGTCCGCGTCCCGCGCCCACCCTGGTTGATCATCGGCTCGATGGTGAACACCATGCCCGGTTGCAACTTCATGCCCATGCCACGCAGGCCGAAATGCAGCACCTCGGGCCCTTCATGCATCTGCTGGCCAATGCCATGGCCGCAGTATTCGCGTACCACGCTGTAGCCAGCCGCTTCGGCATGAGCCTGGATGGCATGGCCGATGTCACCCAGCGTCGCCCCAGGGCGTACCTGCCCGATGCCTTCCCATAGCGCCTCATAGGTAATGTCGACCAACCGCTGTGCGTCTTCGCTGATTGGCCCGATGCTGTACATCTTCGACGAGTCGGCAATGTAACCGCCCTGTTCGAGGGTGATGTCGACATTGATGATCGAGCCTTGCTTCAGCACTTCATCGACTTTGGGGATGCCATGGCAGACCACATGGTCCACCGAGGTGTTGAGCGAGTAGGGGAAGCCGTACTGGCCCTTGCTCGCCGGGCGTGCCTTAAGGGTATCGACGATGAATGCCTCGGCGCGGTCGTTGATCTGCATCGTCGTCACGCCGGGGCGGATGAAGCTGTCGAGTTCGGCGAACACCTGGGCCAACAGCCGGCCGGCATTGCGCATCAGTTCGAGTTGGGCAGGGGTCTTGAGGATCACCTTGGACATGGAATGCGGGCTGTAGCTCTTGCTGGTAAGTGCCCCAGCATAGCGCCATGGGCCTTGTTGCTGCCACCGCATGGTGCGGTTGCCTGTACCGGCCTCTTCGCGGGCACGCCTGCTCCCACAGGACCTCCACAGGTTTGAAGACTGCGCAGTACCTGTGGGAGCGGGCGTGCCCGCGAAAGGGCCGGTACAGCTGGCCCACAAATTGCTGACTGACTGCTATCCAGGGCTATCAACGTCGACAGCCCAGAAACCTCACGACAAAGGCGCCGTGTTGCCCCGCTTGCTTTGCAAGCCCGGGCAGCCGGCGCCTTTTTGCGTTCCAGAAAGGGGAGACCGCCCATGGCCACAAGCGAAGTACGCAGCGTATGCCCCTACTGTGGCGTCGGTTGCGGCATCGTCATGAGCATCAAGGACGGCAAGGTCAGCAAGATCAGCGGCGACAAGCAGCACCCGAGCAACTTCGGCCGCCTGTGTACCAAAGGCCTCACCGCACACCTGCCACTGACCGCCGCCGGGCGCATGGAGCACGCCTTCGTCCGCCAGCAACGCAGCCAGCAGCCGGCGCGCAGCAGCATGGACCAGGCCATTGCCCAGGCCGGCGAGCGCCTGCGCGCTATCATCGACCAACACGGTGCGGACGCCGTGGCGCTGTATGTGTCCGGGCAGATGTCGCTGGAAGCCCAGTACCTGGCCAACAAGCTGGCCAAGGGCTTTATCCGCACGCGACATATCGAGTCCAACTCACGGCTGTGCATGGCCAGTGCCGGCAGCGGCTACAAGTTGTCGCTCGGCGCCGACGGCCCGCCCGGCAGCTACCAGGATTTCGAACGTGCCGAGGTGTTCCTGATGATCGGCGCGAACATGGCTGACTGCCATCCGGTGCTGTTCCTGCGCCTGCTGGACCGGCTCAAGGCCGGGGCCAGACTCATCGTGGTGGATCCACGGCGCACCGCCACGGCCGACAAGGCCGACCTGTTCCTGCAACTGCGCCCCGGCAGTGACATGGCGCTGCTCAACGGCCTGCTGCACCTGCTGCACCACAACGGCCACACCGACCCCGCGTTCATCGCCCGTTACACCGAAGGCTGGGACGAGCTGCCGGCCTTCCTCGACGATTACACCCCGGCGCGGGTAGCCGCCATCACTGGCTTGAGCGAAGCCGACATCCGCCGGGCTGCAGAATGGATCGGCACCGCCGGGGAGTGGATGAGCTGCTGGACCATGGGCCTCAACCAGAGCGTCCACGGCACCTGGCACAGCAACGCCTTGTGTAACTTGCACCTGGCCACCGGCGCCATCTGCCGCCCCGGCAGCGGGCCTTTTTCGCTGACCGGCCAACCCAATGCCATGGGCGGCCGCGAAATGGGCTACATGGGCCCGGGCCTGCCGGGCCAGCGTTCGGCGCTGGTGGCGGCGGACCGCGCCTTCGTCGAGCAGCAATGGCGCCTGCAACCGGGCAGCCTGCGCAGCGAAGCGGGTGAGGGCACGATCGCGCTGTTCGAGCAGATGAAGGCCGGCGAGGTGAAAGCCTGCTGGGTGATCTGCAGCAATCCGGTGGCCAGCGTCGCCAACCGGCAACAAGTGATCGACGGCCTGCGCCAGGCCGAGCTGGTAATCACCCAGGACGCTTTTCTCGACACCGAAACCAACCGCTACGCCGATATCCTCCTGCCCGCCGCGCTGTGGGCCGAAGGCGAGGGCGTGATGATCAATAGCGAACGCAACCTGACGCTGATGCCTCAGGCAGTTCAGGCGCCCGGCCAAAGCCTGGCGGACTGGCAGATCATTGCCCGGGTCGCCTGCGCCATGGGCTACGCCGAGGCCTTCGATTACCCGGATGCCGAGGCGGTATACGAAGAGATTCGGCGTTTCTGGAACCCGGCAACCGGCTATGACCTGCGCGGCATCGGCTATGAGCAGTTGCGCCAAAGCCCACGGCAATGGCCCTGTGCACCGGGTTGCGAAGATGACCGCAGCCCGCTGCGTTACCTCAACGACGGCAGCAGCCAGCCTCTGTTGCGCGATGCGCAAGGCAATGCGCCTGCCCTGGCATTCCCCACCGCCAGCGGCAAGGCGCGCTTCTTCACCCGGCCCTGGCTGCCGGCGCCCGAACTGCCCGACGCCGACTACCCGCTGGTGCTCAATACCGGCCGCGTGCAGCATCAGTGGCACACCCTGACCAAGACTGGCAAGGTGCCGGCGCTGAACAGGCTGGAGCCTGGGCCCTTCGTTGAAATCCATCCTGATGATGCCGCCCGCCTGGGCATCGTAGACAAGGATCAGGTCGCCATTCGCTCACGTCGCGGCCAGGCCGTGCTGCCGGCGCGCATCAGCGACCGGGTCATGCCCGGCAACTGCTTTGCGCCGTTCCACTGGAACGACCTGATCGGCGAGCAGCTGGCGATCAATGCCGTTACTTGCGATGCAGTCGATCCACTGTCGCTTCAGCCGGCATTCAAACATTGCGCCGTGGCCCTGGAGCGGGTCGCCAGTGCGCGCATCGATGCCCTGGAGCTGAACGGCGCTGTTATGCAGCCCGCCCAGCCAGTCGCAACGCCAGGCCTCGGCGGGCCGCGCCACCAGTTGCTGTGGGCTTCGCAGACGGGCACTGGCGAAGCGCTTGCCGAGCGCTGTGCCGAGCACCTGCGTGGTGCTGGCCTGGCGGTGCAGCTCAGTTGCATGGCAGCGGTCGACCCCCGGCAGCTGCAAGGCGCCGCCAGTGTGGTGCTGATCACCAGCACCTTCGGTGACGGTGATGCGCCCGACAGCGCCACGGCGTTCTGGCAGGCCCTGCAAGGTGAGCAGGGCGCTTGCTGCGCGGAGCTGCCGTATGCCGTGCTGGCCTTGGGTGATTCCAGCTACGAGCAGTTCTGTGGATTTGGCCGCAAGCTCGACCAGCGCCTGGCCGAACTGGGCGGGCGCCGCTTGTTGCAGCGGGTCGATTGCGAACCGGATTTCGATGAGGCCTTCGCCGCTTGGCTCGAAGCCCTGCTGGCGGAGCTCGGTTGCGCCAGCTCGCCACCACCGGCCAGCCAGTCGGCGCCAGTCGCGGGTTACAACAAGCAGCAACCGTGGTTGGCCCCGCTGCTGGAAAATCAGCTGCTCAACGGTCCGGGTGCCAGCAAGGAAACCCGCCAACTGGTGTTCGACCTGTCCGGCAGCGGTTTGACCTATGCCGCCGGCGATGCCCTGGGCGTGTGGCCGCGCAACTGTCCGGCACTGGTCGACGAACTGCTGGCGCTGACGCAGCTCGATGGCCAGGCGGTGGTGGAACTGAAGGGGCAGCCGCTGATGCCACTGGTCGAGGCTCTGGAAACCCGTCTGGAGATTGCCAAGGTCACGCCGCAGCAACTGCAGGTTTTCAGCGCGCATTACGCCGAGCTGCAGCACCTGCTGCAACCCGAGTGCAAGGCGCAACTGCAGGATTGGCTGTGGGGCCGGCAGTTGGTCGACGTGCTGCGGGCGTTCCCTCAGCAGTTGCCGCTGGCCACCTGGCTCGATCTGCTCAAGCCGCTGCAGCCGCGCCTGTATTCGATCAGCTCAAGCCCATTGGCTCATCCGGACCAGGTACACCTGACCGTTTCCACGGTGCGCTATGGCGAGCGCAAGGGTGTGTGCTCCACCTTCCTCGCCGATCGGGCGCAGTCACTGAAGGTGGCGATCTTCCCGCAGGTATCGAAGCACTTCCGCCTGCCCGAGGACAACGACGTGCCAGTGATCATGGTCGGTCCCGGCACCGGCATCGCGCCGTTCCGTGCCTTCCTCGAAGAACGTGAGGCACAGGGTGCCAAAGGCGGGAACTGGCTGTTCTTCGGCGAACAGTATGCGGCCACGGATTTCTACTATCAGGAGCAGCTTCAGGCCTGGCAGGCGAGCGGGCATCTGCGCCTGGACACGGCGTTCTCGCGGGACCAGGCCGAGAAGGTCTATGTGCAGCAGCGCATGCTCGAACAGGGTGCGCAGCTGTGGCAGTGGCTGGAGGCGGGGGCGTACTTCTATGTGTGTGGCGATGCGCAGCGCATGGCCAAGGATGTGGATGCGGCCTTGCGTGAAGTCATTGCCGTGCACGGAGGGGTGGATGCCGATGCTTATGTCGAGGCGTTGAGCAAGGCCAAGCGGTACCGGCGCGATGTGTATTGATGTGCTCCAGGATGGGGAGTGCTGCACTTGAAATGTGCATTGGCTGTGCTGGCCTCTTCGCGGGCAAGCCCGCTCCCCCAGGTTCACCTCGCTGCTGAACCCTGTGCGGTCCCTGTAGGAGCGGGCTTGCCCGCGAAGAGGCCAGTACAGGCAACCCAATTGGCACAGTCCCTGCTTTATCCCTGATACAACAAAGCCCACTGATCAACGGCGATCAACCCGGGCCACCCACCGTGATGAATACAGGCAAAGGCGCCTGGAGCTTCGGCTCCAGGCGCTTTTTTTTTTGATCGAGGATCGGCTTATGAAGGCAACAGCGAGCAGGCAACGAGAGCGACTGGTCATCGTCGGCAACGGCATGGTCGGCCACCACTGCGTGCAGCAGCTGGTCGAACGCGGCGCCCTTGAGCGGTTCGAGCTGCACGTGTTCGGTGAAGAACGTCAACGTGCCTACGACCGCGTGCACCTGTCGGAGTACTTCGCCGGCAGCTGTGCCGAGACCCTGGCCCTGTGCGGGCCGGACTACTACGGCAACAGCGGCGTGCACCTGCACCTGGGCGAAGCGGTGCTGGAGATCGACCGCGAACGCTGCGAGGTGGTGACTGCCGAGGGCCGCTACGGTTATGACCAGTTGGTCCTGGCCACCGGTTCCTACCCGTTCGTGCCGCCGATCGAAGGCTCCAGCGGCAACGCCCGCCTGGTCTACCGCACCCTCGACGACCTCGATGCCATTCGCGCCGCTGCCGGCCAGGCGCGCCGCGGCGTGGTGGTCGGTGGCGGCCTGCTCGGTCTGGAAGCCGCCAACGCGCTGAAGTCCCTCGGCCTGGAAGCACACGTGGTGGAGTTTGCCCCCCGGCTGATGCCGGTGCAGCTGGACGGCGAGGGCGGCGCCGCGCTCAAGGCGCAGATCGAAGCGCTGGGTGTGGGCGTGCACCTGTCGCGTGCCACCCAGTCGATCAGCGCGGGAGAAGCCTACCGCTACCGCATGAATTTCGATGGCGGCGAGCACCTGGAAACCGACCTGATCGTGTTCTCTGCCGGCATCCGCCCACAGGATGCCCTCGGCCGAGCCTGCGGCCTGGAGATCGCTGCACGCGGTGGCGTGGTGATCGACAACCACTGCCGCAGCAGCGACCCACGCATCTTCGCCATAGGCGAATGCGCCTCGTGGAACGGCAGCGTGTTCGGCCTGGTCGCCCCAGGCTACAGCATGGCGCGCAACCTGGCGGCGTTGCTGATGGGCGAAGCTGCCAACGCATTCACTGGCGCCGACATGTCGACCAAGCTCAAGCTGCTGGGCGTGGATGTCGGCTCCATCGGCGATGCCCACGGCGCCACGCCGGGTTCGCGCAGCTACCGCTTCATCGACGAGGCCAACAGCGCCTATCGCCGGCTGGTGGTGGATGCCAGCGGCAAGCACGTGCTCGGCGCAGTGCTGGTGGGCGACAACAGTTACTACGACACTTTGCTGCAATACGCCCAGAACGGCATTTCCCTGCCGGCCGACCCGGCAGCGCTGATCCTGCCGCAGAGTGGCGGTGCGCCTGCGCTCGGTGCCGATGCGCTGCCCGACAGCGCGACCATCTGCTCGTGCCACAACGTCAGCAAGGGTGCAGTGTGCGCGGCCATCGACAGTGGCTGCGGCGACCTGGCTGCGGTCAAGGGCTGCACCAAGGCCGGCACCGGCTGTGGCGGTTGCGCGGCGCTGCTCAAGCAGGTGTTCGAGCACGAACTCACTGCCCGCGGCGTGACGGTCGACAAGAGCCTGTGCGAACACTTCGCCTACACCCGTCAAGAGCTCTACGGGCTGGTGCGCGTGGAGGGTATCCGCACCTTCAACGAACTGCTCGAACGCCACGGCAAGGGCCATGTCGGCTGCGACATCTGCAAGCCGGCGGTGGGCTCGATCCTCGCCTCGTGCTGGAACCAGCCGATCATGGACCCGGCGCTGGTGCCGCTGCAGGACACCAACGACACCTTCATGGCCAACATGCAGAAGAACGGCACCTATTCGGTGGTGCCGCGCATTCCGGGCGGCGAGATCACCCCCGACAAGCTGATCGTGATCGGCCAGGTGGCGAAAAAGTACGACCTCTACACCAAGATCACCGGCGGCCAGCGCATCGACCTGTTCGGCGCTCAACTGCACGAGCTGCCGCTGATCTGGGGCGAACTGATCGCAGCCGGCTTCGAGACCGGCCATGCCTACGGCAAGTCGACGCGCACGGTCAAATCCTGCGTGGGCAGCACCTGGTGCCGTTACGGCGTGCAGGACAGCGTCGCCATGGCCCTTCGCCTGGAGGACCGCTACAAGGGCCTGCGCAGCCCGCACAAACTCAAGTTTGCTGTCTCTGGCTGCACCCGCGAGTGCGCCGAGGCGCAGAGCAAGGACATCGGCGTGATCGCCACCGACAAGGGCTGGAACCTGTACATCTGCGGCAACGGCGGCATGCGCCCGCGCCACGCCGAACTGTTCGCCACCGACCTGGACGACGAAACCCTGGTGCGCCTGATCGACCGCGTGCTGATGTTCTACATCCGCACGGCCGACAAGCTGCAGCGTACTTCGGTCTGGCGCGAAAGCCTGGAAGGCGGCCTGGACTACCTCAAGCAGGTGATCCTCGACGACAGCCTGGGCCTGGCGGCCGAGCTGGAGGCGCAGATGCAGCATGTGGTCGACCAGTATGAATGCGAATGGGCCAACGCCCTCAACGACCCCGAGAAGCTCAAGCGCTTCCGCACCTTCGTCAACGACAAGCGCGCCGACCCGGACGTGCACTTCGTGCGCGAGCGTGAACAACGCCGGCCGGCTGCAGCGCTGCACCTGATCCCAACCGTCGAGGAGGCTGTCTGATGAACCTGTCCAATGCTGCTGTGAAGACCCAAGAGAACTGGCAGGCGGTGTGCCAGGCTGATGACTTGGTGGCCGACTCTGGCGTGGTGGTGTGGCTTGATGGCGCGCAAGTGGCGCTGTTCTACCTGCCCGAGCTGGAGCAGAGCCTGTACGCGGTCGACAACCGTGATCCGCGGTCGGGGGCCAATATCATCGGTCGCGGGCTGGTGGGTAGCTTGCAGGGCGAACTGGTGGTGGCGGCGCCGTTGTACAAGCAGCACTTCAGCCTTGAAAGTGGGGCGTGCCTGGAAGATGCAGGGCAGCGGCTGCGGGTGTGGCCGGTGCGGTTGAATGGTGGGGCGGTGGAACTGGCGCTGGCCTGACATGCTTGCATCGCCATTACCGGCCCTTTCGCGGGCCCGCCCGCTCCCACAGGTACTGCGCAACCCTTAGGCATTGTGCGATCCCTGTGGGAGATTCTATGGTTTTCAGCAAGCCAGTTTCCCGCCTTTGGTGACGTATTCGTCCTGATTTTTCATCAGGGCGAATGCCACCCGCGCGAGCTTTCTTGCCAGGATTACCAGAGCTTGGGTTG
>NZ_PEMX01000045.1:0-31706 GCF_002759075.1 Pseudomonas sp. 382 | reverse complement strand
GCCCGTGAGGGCAGAAAACCAAGGCTGTGCCTTGGTTATCCAATAATCAGCGGGTGAAAATCGGGCTTTTCGGCATGCCCAAGCCGTCCATTTCCGGCTGATGGGCAACTTGTTCGGAGTTTCCTTAACCCCGCGCGAGTCGCACTCAGCATTGCGTTCTGCGCATAGATGACTCTAGCGCGAGGGCGCCATTATGGCGCCCCAACGCAGGCTACTTGATTACGATCGGATTGACCGGTGCGCCAGTCCCCCCTACTACCTTCAGCGGCGCAGCGGTGTACAAGAAAGTCCATTGCCCATCTTCGGCACAGTCGGCGGCAAGCGGATCCAACTGCGCAATCTCTGTCAGGGTAATACCAAGATTACGCATCAATGCGTTATGCAGTGGCAACGCGACGCCGGAAACCGGGTCGACGGTTACTTCGTTGGCAATGGTGTCAGTCACGATGTTGGGAATTTCCATGTCCTGGAACCATTGCACAAGCTCCGGGCTATAGGTCAGTCCCGGTTCGATGAAGTCTTTGTAGAACTCTTCGCTGTCGCGATAGTAGAACGAACCGATCCATCCTGTACGAATGAGCAGAATGTCGCGTTTCTGGATCTTGACGCCTTGAGCGGCAGCGGCGTTCATCAAATCCTCGTGATTGAAGGTTTCCCCTGGTGCCAACACCTGCTTGTCGCGAAAGCGCGCCATGTCGATGAGAATCCCACGCCCCACGACGCCCTTTTCCCCAATCGGTGCGACGCTGGCCTTCGCCAGCCCGCCGATGGTGGTGTCTGCATCGTAGCCGTTCCAGATCTGATCGTCGTACCACACGTGGCCAAGGGCGTCATATTGCGTTGAGCCCTGCAGATGGAAAAACATCACATCGTCAGCATACTCGTAGCAACCTGGGAAATGCGGTCCTTTTCCACAGTTGTAGTGCCCGCGATCCATGATGTTCATACGCCGCGCCGGAGTACGTCCTGGCCAAACCGGATCGCCCTTCTCATCGCCAATACGAACCTGCAGGGTAAAGGTCTTCCCCTGCCGGACTTGGCTGACACCCTCCAAGGCTTCCTTGGCAGTGAGGTAGTTCAGACAGCCGACTTCATCGTCAGCGCCCCACTTACCCCAATTGCGCGGAGCGTCTTTAAGCAGTTCACGTACGTGAGGTACTTTTTTATCGGACATGATTGTTCTCGTTTGTTGTTGTGACCATCAATCAGAATAGGGAGCGTCTCAACTCATGTTGCACGCGCTGCGGCTGACCAGCGACCGGTCATAACGCTTGAACCAACCCGCCGTTTCCCGGGTGAACAGTGCCGTCAACAGTGCCGCCACGAACATCAGCGCTGAGATGAACACCAGGGCAAGGTGATAACCTGCGGACTGCTCGAAACCGCCTCCGGCCCCAATGAACAAACCAATCAGCAGCGGGCCGAAACCACCCGCGTAAATGCCTGCGTTAACCACCGAGCCTGCCAAGCCAGTCGTGCCGGGTTTGGCTGAGTCGAATGCGATCGCATACAGCAAGGTGTAGGGCGCATTCATGGCGAAACCGGCAAACAACTGCACGCCGATCAGCCACCCGAGGCTGACCGAGGTATAGCGGAACAGATACATGCCCACGCCCAGCCAGAGAAAGACGATCACCAGGCTCAACTTTCGACCGATTCGATCCGATAGCCATCCCCACAGGATCTGGCCGATCCCACCCGTGATAGTGAAGAGCACAGAGTACGCTGCGGCTTGGGCAAAGTTGTAATGCGCAACGAACGCGAGGTATTGCGGCAACCAGAAGCTGATGCCGAAGTAGCCGACTATTGCGAACATCGAGATCAGGGCAATGACGCTGATATTGGGGTTTCGCAGGACGTCCTTAAGCACACCTTTTTGCGGGATTGCAGGTGTATCGCTCAGACTCGGTGCGGTTTCACCAACGGCGGCGACATGCGCCGTAAATTTTCGATAGCGCGCTGCCGTGCTGAACTTCCAGTACAAGGTGAATACGATGATCATGGGAATCGGGAACAGCAAGAACGCATAGCGCCAGTTTTCCGGGCCGTAGGCGTTCAATAGCGCACTGATCGCCACACCACCAATCAACGTGCCCCACGGGTAACCCGTGTGGTGAAGACCGAGCGCGAAGCCGCGACGCTCCTTGGACCACCACTCGGCCAGGGAGGTGACCTCCACGGCCTCGCCCACCCCGCCAAAAGCATGGGAAAGGATCTGCAAGCACACCAGCACGCCCAATGAAGCGGTGAGGAAGTTGAAGCCCGTCAGGAACGTGAACAGCGTATAGGCGAATACGATAGGCAAATGCCGATATTTGCGCCGCTAGCCATGACCACCTTTATCCACCCATACCATCAGTGGCACAGCGAGCAACGATGTCGAGATGGTGATGACCGCCGCCAGTAACCCGGCCATTTCAGCGCTGGTTTTGAACTCGCTGGTGATTGAAGGCAACACCATGAAAAACAGGTGCCGTGAATTGGCGTCCAGCGCATACACCAGCCAGAGCAGCAGCATCGCGCCCCAGGAGACAGCGCCGGCGCCCTGTATTTTTTTTGTAGAAAGGCCAACAGCGGATTGAGGGTCGCTGCGAAGTTCCATTAGAAAGCTCCGATATTTGATTATTGTTATTTATTGGCTTCCTGGCCCGCTCATGCACGAGGGTGCATGAACCTCTCACTCAGCACGCCTGGTGCGTGGAAACGAGTGTGTTCAAGCTTATGCCGACAGGCATGCACAGAGCATCGCTGCCCAGAGCAAACCCGCTTTGCCTGTGCGGCACGGCAACTTGGCAGGCTCCTTGCGTTACGCCTGCCATTTGGCACGGGAACTAGGGCAGATAGTCCTCAAGGATCAGATCCGCCGCCCGCTCCGCCACAGCCATTACCGCGCCCTGGATATTCCCTGAAACCATGGAAGGCATCACCGAGGCGTCGACCACTCGCAGCCCCTGCAAGCCATGCACCCTAAGTCGCGAGTCGACGACTGCGCTTGCGTCTTCGCCCATCCGACAGGTGCCCAGAGGGTGGTAGATGGTCTGCCCTGTCTTGCGGGCAAACTCCAGCCATTGTTCATCTGACTGCGCCTGCAGCCCAGGGCTGGTTTCCTCCTCGACGAAGCGGGCCATGGCTGGCTGCATGACGATCCGACGCGCGATCTTCATGCCCTCGACAATACAGCGCTGGTCTTCGTCTGCAGCCAGCATGTTGGGACGAATGGCCGGCATCGCGTTTCGGTCACTGCTTTCAATATGCACCGAACCAATCGACTTGGGCCGCAGTTGGCTGACCCCGATGGTCATGCCAGGATGCTTGTCCAATATCCGATTCGCAGCATTGGCATAGCTGGCGTGCACGAAGAAATACTGGATATCCGGCGTAGGCAAGCCTGGGTCGGTCTTGATGAACCCATGCACCAGGCCGGTTCCCAGCGTCAGGATGCCGGTTCGCCGGGTAAAGTATTCGGTCACTGCCAGCCCCAGCCGCCAGCCACGTGCCAGCTCATTCAAGGTCACGACGTTCTTCATGCGCCAGTTCATGCGGGTAGCAAAGTGGTCGATGTAGTTCTCCCCGACCCCGCGTAGCTCGTGCTTGAGTGGTACACCAGCGGCGAGCAGCACCTGCGGCTGGCCAATGCCGGACAATTCCAGCAACTGCGGAGACTGGATGGCACCGGCGCAAAGAATGACTTCAGCATTGGCTTTGATGCTGACTTGCTCACCATTGTGTACATAGGTTACGCCCGTGCAGCGTTTCCCCTGCACGTCGACCCGCAGTACATGCGCATGGAGGACGATGTGCAGATTTGCCCGTGACCTGGCCGGTTTGAGGTAGCCGTCGACTACACTCCAGCGCCGCCCATCTTTTTGCGCCACTTGGTAGTAGCCAAAACCGGTCTGATCCCGGCCGTTGTAGTCAGCATTGTGAGGATGACCATCCTGCGCAGCTGCTTCCAGGAAAGCGGTGGACAGCGTGAAACGCTCGCTGACCTGGTGGATGTGCATGGGGCCCTGGTGCCCACGCGTCTCATCCCCCGATGCATAATTCTCGATCTTTCTGAAGTAAGGTTTGAGTGTTTCGAAGTTCCAACCCTTGGCGCCTGATTCTGCCCATGCGTCATAGTCGCCTGGTTGGCCGCGCACGTAGATCATGCCATTGATCAACGTCGAACCACCCAGGCCTCGCCCGCGGGGCACAGCGATTTCACGATTGTAGGTGCCGGCTTCAGGTTTGGTCTTGAAGTCCCAGTTGAAACGTTTGTCCACCATCAGTTTGCTGAACCCAGCCGGAATCGGGATCCAACGGCCATTGGGCTCCCCGCCTGCTTCCAGCACCAGCACACTGTGTTTGCCTGATGCAGTCAGGCGGTTGGCCAGGATGCAACCGGCGGTGCCGCCACCGACGATGACATAGTCGTAGTTATTCATGGGTTGCTCCCATCGCCGCGGCCATGAGCGCGATCTGGGACTGCAGCATTGGCCGCCCCGGATGGACCCGACAGCCGCGCTCGGCAGCCGCAACCAGCAAGGGGGTATGTTCAGGCTGCATGATGATTTCCGCCACGGTTTGCTCCGGGGTCAGGCGCTGAACCTCGCACGGATAATCATCGCTATCGCGCAGTCCCATCGAGGTAGCGTTCACCACCAGGTCGTGCCCAGAAGGGTCCCTGCCCCCCAGCTTGAAAGATACATCTGGGAAAAATCCCGCGAGGCGGGTCACCAGTTGCTGTGCTTTGGCCTCGGTGCGGTTGGCAATTGTCAGCAGTGCCACGCCGGCCTCAGCCAGGGCAAAGGCGATCGCTTGCGCGGCGCCACCGGCCCCAGCGAGATAAACCGTCTTGCCGGCAGGCTCGATCGCCGCGTTGCGCAGGCCGGCGACAAACCCGACTCCGTCGAGGATGTCACCATGCAGCCGCCCTTCGGCATCCCGACGTACGACATTTACCGCGCCCACTTGGCGAGCCGCCGGTGACAAGCTGTCGCACAACGGCACGATGGCGCTCTTGTGTGGGACCGTGACCACAAACCCGTCCAGATTCTGCAGGGCCCGCAGGCCATCGACCGCGGTAGCAAGCTGAGTCTCGTCGACATGAATGGGCACCATCACCCTGTCATGCCCCCAGGACCGCATGAGTGCGTTCATGTCTTCTGGTGTTTTCACATGCACAATGGGGTCGGCGACGATGGCAAAGAGCCGTGTATTTCCGGTGATTTTTTGAGTATTCGATGGTTCGCGCATGGAGCTCAGGCCTGTGTATAGGTGGTCTTGATGGCGGTATAGAACTCACGGGCGAACGGGCCTTGCTCCCGTGCACCATAGCTGGAGCCTTTGCGCCCGCCGAAAGGAGCGTTGTAATCGACCCCCGCCGTTGGCACATTGACCATCACCATGCCGGCCGTGGAGCGTGCCTTGAAGTCGCTGGCGTGCTTGAGCGAAGTGGTGCAAATGCCGGACGACAAGCCGAACTCGGTATCGTTGGCCAGGCGCAGGGCATCATCGTAATCCCGGGCGCGAACCACACTGGCGACTGGCCCGAACACTTCCTCGCGGTTGATCCGCATATGATTTTCGGTGTCGACGATCAGTGCCGGGTTCAGGTAGTAGCCCTGAGTTGCTCGCACTACACGTTCGCCACCGAAAACCAGACGCCCGCCCTCGCGGGTGGCAATATCGATGTAATCGCAGTCCTGCTGCAGTTGGCTTTCGCAGACGACGGGACCAATGTCCGTACCTGCTTTGGTGGCGTTGTCGATATTCAGCATCGCCAGCCGCTCGACGACAGCAGCTACGAAACGATCATGAATGGCGTCTTCGACGATGAAGCGACTTGAGGCAGTACAACGCTGGCCTGTCGAGAAAAACGCGCCTTGCACCGCCACTTCGACAGCCTGCTCGAGGCTGGCATCGTTGAGCACTACCAGTGGATTCTTACCGCCCATCTCAAGCTGAACCTTGGCACCCCGCGCCATACATTCGAGGCCGATGGAACGCCCAGTCTGGGTTGACCCGGTGAACGACAACGCCCTGACCTTGGGATGCTTGGCGAACACATTGCCAACCTGGGAGCCTGGGCCCATGACCAGGTTGAAAACACCTGCCGGGAGCTGACCTGCGCGGCTTATGATCTCCGCAAGGGCCCAGGCGCTAGCGGGTACCAGGTCTGCCGGTTTGAACACCACCGCATTGCCATATGCCAATGCCGGCGCAATTTTCCAGGCGGGGATGGCAATGGGGAAATTCCAAGGAGTGATGATGCCCACTACGCCTTCAGGCTCGCGCCGTACTTCGGCTTCGACATCCGGACGAATATTTGCGAGGCGTTCGCCCGACAGACGCAGAGCTTCGCCCGCGAAAAACTTGAACACCCTGCCGGCGCGGACCACCTCGCCGACGCCCTCTACTAGCGTCTTGCCCTCCTCCCGTGAAAGCAGCAAGCCGAGTTCTTCTTTGCGTGCGAGTATCTCGGAGCCGATCCGGTCTAAGGCATCGCCACGCTGTTCAGCGCTCATCCGGGCCCAGGTGGGTTGCGCATCATGCGCAGCCTCTACGGCCAGCTCAGCCTGGCGGGTATCGGCCCTAGCGTATTCGCCGACGATATCGGTGATATCCGATGGGTTGATATTGCGATTGATACTCGCACCCTCGACCCACTGGCCAGCAATGTAGTTCTTGTTCATAGCCTATTCCGATTGACAGAGTGTCTGGACAGTCGCGTCCGGCAGCTACGAAATGCTATCCGGGGCACTGACGACACCTTAATCGAACAGGTCGCAGGCGAGTTGTGACTCCACGGCAAAGGGGGTTTTCCCTGAGTTCACAGGACCGCAAGTATGACAGGCAGGGTTCTCCCCCTTTTTTGTTAACGCTTCGCCTTTGCTGGAGGCTGGATCGTCCAGGGATTCAGCGCGATATGCTGCTCCATCGCCTTGATAAAGGCCCTGATACGGGGACTGACATTCTTGCGGTTTGGGTAGATCAGATAAATCGGCTGCGCGATGCGGCTTTGATAAGACTCCAGCACCGGCAGCAATCGCCCGGCTCTCAGGTCCTTACCGATATGGAAATCGGCGAGTCGAACAATGCCGCCACCATTCAACGCGAGCGAGCGCAGCAAGTCCCCTTGTGTGAATGTCGAACGGGGCTTGATGGGAACGATCGTTGTCTCGCCAGCGTGCTCGTAGCTCCAGATGTTCCAGGGGCTGTTGAACGCGAAGTGGAAGCAATCGTGTTCGAGCAGGTCGGCAGGCGTTTGCGGCCGACTACGCTTCTCCAGGTAGGAAGGAGCAGCGCAGGTAATCCATTGGGCCTCACCAATACGTCTGGCAACGCGCGATGAATCAGGCAATACACCACTGTGAATGGCAACATCCAGGCCGTGATCGAACTGATCAACATACTGCGCGCCCACCTCGATGGTCACCGAGAGATCCGGATGATCAGCCAGGAAGTCTGGCAGCCAAGGTATGATCTGATGCTTGGCGAACGTCGCCATCGTATGGATGCGCAAACTTCCGCTTAGCCGGCCAGGAAAAAGCTCGGCGAGGGAGTCGGCTTCCGCCATGGCGTCCATGACCGCACGGGCACTGGTCAGGTAGACCGCCCCCTCCTCGGTTAGCGTCAAGGCTCGGCTCCCGCGCTGAAACAGGCGTACTGAAAGGCGATCTTCCAAGCGAGTGACAAGTTTGCTGATCGCTGATGGCGACAGGTCATTGGCCCGAGCAGCGGCCGAGAAGCTCCGATGCTCATAGGCCCACAAAAAAGCAAGCATCTGCGCGTAGTTTTCTTTGTCCAAGGTGAGTGCCTCAGTTCAAGCGCTATTTACGGTTTGGCAGATCAACACTTGGACTCGCGCTGCTTTCGCGCGTGACCAGTGAAATGTCCAGTTCGACAACCCGCTCAATCTGGATACCTTCGACCTGCGCAATCATCATGTCGGCGCTGAGTTGCCCGATTTCGAAAATCGGGATCCTGATCGAGGTCAATGAGGGCGATGCAATCGCGCTGAAACTGATGTCGTCGAAGCCGGTGATGGTCATCTGCGTCGGCACGCAGACTCCCCGACGTTTAGCTTGCTCGCAGGCCCCCAGCGCCAGCAGGTCTGTGGTGCAAACCAGCGCAGTCGGTCGCGGTTGCATGGCAAACACCTGCTCGAAACCGGCGCGTCCGCCGTCAAGGCTGAATGGCTGTTCGATGATCCGGTTTTCAGGAATATCGAGCCCCATCTGCGCAAAGCGTTTACGCACCCCTTCGATTCGATACCTGGCACGCTCGTTGTACTGGCGCTGTCCGGTGAGAATTGCAACGTCCCGGTGGCCTAGCGCAAGCACATGGTCCGCGATCAACTCGCCTCCCCGCACATTGCTGAAGCCCACCGCGCAGTGTTCACGGCAATCATCCACCGACCACATCAGGACGTAGGGGCGCTGTGATCGCTGCAACAGTTCGAACACCGCAGGATCATGGTCTGTGCCCACCAGGAAAATCCCTTCCACACCTCTTTCGATAAAGTTACGCACACTGGAAAGCTCTCGCTCACGATCGTACTCGTGCGAGGCAATGATCAGTTGGTAGCCACTTGTATTGAGCCGCTGCTGCAGCGCCTGGATCGAGTCAGCGTAGATCGGGTTGTTCAATGTGGGGAAGATCGCAGCGACACTGAAGGTACGCCGTAATGCGAGGGCTCGCGCAGCGCCGTCCATCACATACTGCAGCTGCCGTACAGCCGCATCGACCTTGGCAAGCGTGCTTGGTTTGACCTGGTCCGGGTTGGACAAGGCACGAGAAGCACTGCCCAGTGAAACGCCGGCCAGACGTGCCACGTCGCGCAGTTTTGGTTTGTCGTTTTTTGTCATGGTGGTGGTAACTCCTGCTTGACAGCAGTGTATCACCAGACTTAAAAATGAACCGGTTCATTTATGAACAAAGTCGTCCTGAATCAACAATAAGACCACAGCCACGCAGCCCACGCCTTGCCAGGCGTTTTTTTTGACCCTGTAATTGAACCGGTTCAAATCCATGCGGCATGGCTGATACACCAGGAGGCAACACAATGAAAATCATGCCCTGGGCCATCAATGGCCTTGCTGCCCTTACCCTGTCAGTCTCGCTCACCGCACATGCCGATGTGCCAATAGGTGCCCTCTACCCACTCAGCGGAGCCCTCGCACTGCTGGGCGATGAGAGTTTTCGCGGGGTCGAATTGGCCGTGGAGCAGCGCAATGCCGCTGGCGGCCTCAACGGTGAGCGAATCAAGCTGATCAAGGCCGATGCAGTGGATGCCGCGCAAGCGGTCAGCGCCGCTCGCCGGCTTACCTCCAGCGACAACGTCGCTGCGGTGTTCGGCAGTTACTCCTCGGCATTGTCTTTCGCCGCCACGCAAGTGACCGAGCTGGCCGGCATTCCTTATTTCGAGCTCGGAGCCGTGGCCGACAACATCACCGATCGTGGGCTTCAAAACGTTTATCGCAGCAACCCCACCGCTCGTAATTTCGCCGAAGGCACCATCACCGCCATCACCCAACTGGTCGCTCCTCAACTGAAGGTTGATGCCAAGAGCCTGAAGATTGCGATCATTCATGAAGACGCGCTGTACGGCACGACCATCGCCAACTTCCAGAAAGAGTTGGCGGCCAAGGAAGGCTTGCAAGTGGTGGAGGTGCTGCCCTACTCCGCCAAAGCCGTCGACCTTTCGTCACTTATCCTGCGCCTCAAAGGCGCTGGCGCCGATGTTGTGTTGCAAACCTCCTACCAGAACGACACCACCCTGTTCTTCCGACAGATCCGTGAAGCCGGCTTTGCGCCTAAGGCCATCATCGGTGCCGGTGGAGGCTATTCCATGCAGGACACCGTCAAGGTGGTCGGCGCGCAGAACATCGAAGGCGTACTGGACGTCGATTTCCCGCAGTTCCAGACCAACGAGGCCGGTGCACCGGGCATCGCTGCCTTCGCCGAAGCCTATCGCGCACGCTACGGCAGCGAGCCGCGCTCAGGCCACAGCCTGATCAACTATGTCGGCGCCAAGGTATTCCTCGATGCCATGGCCAGCGCCAAATCGCTCGATGCCGAAGACATCCGCGAAGCGGTAAAGACGATCGACATTCCGATCGGTCAGACCGCCGCGAACATCGGTGCGAAGTTCGCTGCCAATGGCCAGAACGAGCGCGCACAAACCACCATCATGCAGTGGCAGCAGGGCGTGCTTAAAACCGTCTATCCCCAAGCCGCCGCCGTTGCCCAGGCCACTCTGGCCAGCCAGCCCTGACCCACACGCTGTACGCAGGCCCGCGTCGTGCTTGTGGCGCGCCGCCTGCGCATGAGGACCTTTCATGGATATCTTCCTGCAACTTCTGCTGAACGGTGTGTTGCTGGGTGGCACGCTCGCCATCATCAGCATCGGTCTGACGCTGATTTTTGGCATCGTCCGGGTGGTCAACTTCGCCCATGGCGAGTTCCTGATGATCGGCATGTACGCGGTGTACCTGATGAACGTGCATTTCGGCCTGCACCCCTACGCCACGGTCATTCCTGCAGTGGCGCTGCTGTTTGTGCTGGGCGCGGGCATGCAGCGCTTCATCATCCAACCCCTATTGGCCGCCGAAGGGCACATTCAGATCTTCGCCACGGTTGGGGTGTCGATCGCCCTGATGAACGCTGCGCTGATGGTATTCGGTGCCGATGTGCTCACCGTGAGCAATCCGAGCGGTGTGGGGGCCGGCAGTTTGGCCGTCGGCCCGCTGCGGGCTAACACCGGCCAGTTACTGACGTTCATGGTTTCGCTGGCACTGGTCGGCGGCCTGCACTGGTTCCTGCACAACACCTTCCTGGGGCGCGCCGTGCGCGCCACGGCACAGCACCGCAATGCCGCGTTGCTCATGGGGGTGAACGTAAACCGCATCTACATCTTCGCCTTTGGCCTGGGCTGCGCCTGCCTGGGGCTGGCGGCGGCGATGATCGCGCCGCAGTACCCGGTGTTTCCGACCTTCGGCACCTTCTTCGTCCTCACCGCGTTCGTCATCGTGGTGCTAGGTGGACTTGGCAGCCTCTCCGGTGCCTTGGTTGGTTCGTTGCTGATCGGCGTCGTCGACAGCCTGGCTGGCTATTACATCGCCCCTGACCTCAAGGAAGTCGTGTACTTCCTGATTTTCCTGGCGATTCTCATTTTCCGCCCCACCGGTCTGTTCGGTGCCGGGCGTGGCTCAGAATAGGAGCTAACCGATGAACTTTCTTCATCCGCGCATCTACCTCAGCTTTGCAGCGCTGTCGCTGTTGCTGATCATCCCGTTCTCGGCGGGCTCGAACTTTGTCTTCCACCTGTTCATCCTGATCTGCAGCTATGCAGCACTGGCCAGTGCCTGGAACATCGTCGGCGGCTTCGCAGGCCAGCTGTCCCTGGGCCATGCGGTGTTCTATGGCACCGGCGCCTACGTCAGCACCCTCCTGCTGCTGCACCTCGGCATGAGCCCGTGGCTCGGCATGCTTGTGGGCGCGGTCGTGTCCACCGTGCTGGCCGTAGTTATCAGCTGGCCCTGCTTCCGACTGCGTGGGCCTTTCTTCGCCTTAGCGACCATTGCTGTACTGGAGGTAGTGCGCCTGCTGGTCATCAATCAGCATGACCTCACCGGCGGCGCTGCGGGCCTGGCCGTGCCTCTGAAGCTGGGGGCGGAGTGGATGCTGTTCCGCGCACGTTGGCCTTACCTGTTGATCGCATTCGGTTTCCTTGCAATCACCTTGCTGGTTTCGTGGAAAATCAAGCATTCGCGCCTGGGCTATTACCTGATCGCTGTACGCGAGCGCGAGGACGCAGCCCAGGCCGTGGGCGTCAACGCAGTCAAGGTCAAACTGATCGCCGTGGCGTTGTCCGCGGCGCTGACCAGCCTGATCGGAAGCTTCCACGCCATGTACCTGACCTTCATCGAGCCTGGTGCCATGTTCTCGCTGGAGCTGTCCATCCAGATCGCCATGTTCGCCCTGATTGGAGGCCTTGGGACCTTGTCGGGGCCTCTGATCGGTACCCTGATCGTGTTGCCGCTGGCAGAGCTTGCACGTGGCTGGCTAGGCGACGCCGGCAGCGGCGTACACGGGCTTGTCTATGGACTGGTGCTGGTAGCCTTTGTCCTGACAATTCCACAAGGCCTGGTAGGGCGCTTCGGGCAGAGGGTCAGTGCGTGGGTGGACCGGCTACCTGGCGGCAAGCCCAACACCGTGCCGCCAGCCGCAGCACGCCCGGTATCCCAGCCGTCGAAGCATACGGGCCAACCGATTCTGGTCGCGGAAAACCTGCACAAGTTTTTCGGCGGGTTGCACGCGACCAACGACGTGTCGCTGACCCTCAACGAGGGTGAGATCGTGGGTGTGATCGGCCCCAACGGTGCCGGCAAGACCACCGTGTTCAACCAACTCTCGGGATTTATCCAGCCCTCCTCGGGCCAGGTGAAGGTACGCACGGCAGCCGGTCAGTGGGTAACGCCGTCCAGCCCTGCGCAGTTCGCCGTGGCCGGCATTGGCCGTACGTTCCAGATCGTGCAGCCGTTCGCTGACCTGAGCGTGTGCGAGAACATCATGCTCGGCGCATTCATGCACACCCGCGACCCCGTCGAAGCCCGGCAGATCGCCACCAAGGTTGCCGCCCTCACCGACCTTGGCCCACTGCTCGACACCCGCGCACGCAACCTCACGGTCGGTGGCATGAAACGCCTGGAAATGGCCCGTGCGTTGGCCACGCGCCCGCGCGTCCTACTGCTGGATGAAGTCATGGCGGGCCTGAACCCCACCGATGTCGGCAAGGCCATCGAGATCATCCGCCGTGTGCGTGACACGGGGGTCAGTGTGCTGATGATCGAGCACATCATGCAGGCAACCATGACCTTGTCCGACCGCATCGTGGTGATCAGTACCGGCGCGGTACTGATGGATGGCGAACCACAAGCTGTGGTGACCAATCCGCAAGTCATCGAAGCTTATCTGGGCAAGGAGTACGACCATGCTGCGGCTTGAAAACATCCATGCTGGCTATGGCAATACGGAGGTCCTGCGAGGCGTCTCTCTCGAGGTCAAGGCGGGTGAAGTGGTGACCTTGGTAGGCGCGAATGGAGCCGGCAAGACCACAACACTTCGCAGCCTCTGCGGCCTGATCCGCCCCTCTCTCGGCACGGTCGAATTCGAAGGCCGCCGCCTCGACGGGTGTGCCCCTGACGAGATTGTCGCTGCCGGCGTCACGCTGATTCCCGAAGGGCGCCAGTTGTTCCCGTTCATCAGCGTACGCGACAACCTGCTGATGGGAGCCTATAAAAAGGCCGCTCGGCCTGCGGTCAAGCAACGCCTGGAACAAGTGCTGGAGCTGTTCCCGCGGGTACGTGAGCGATTGGAGCAACATGCCGGTTCACTATCGGGTGGTGAGCAACAGATGGTCGCCATCGCACGCGGGCTGATGTCTGATCCCAAATTGCTGATTTTCGACGAGCCGTCTCTGGGATTGTCGCCGCTGCTGGTTTCCCAAGTGTTCGGCATCATCGACAAGATCCTCGCGCTGGGTACCACGGTACTGATCGTCGAGCAGAACATCGTCCATACCCTGCGTGTCGCTCATCGCGGCTACGTGCTGGAGAACGGCAGCATCACCCTGACAGGCACAGGGCAAGAACTGCTGGAGAATCCCCATGTCAAGCGGGCGTACCTGGGGCTATGAAGGAGCGGCAGACTATGGAGCAGAAGATGCTGTTGATTGAACACCGCCCAGGAGGCAGTGCTGCTTGCCTGCATCTGACCGAGGCTGACATCCCGACCCCGGCCGCTGACGAAGTGCTGATCCGGGTTGCGTATGCCGGCGTGAATCGCCCGGACATTTTGCAACGCTCCGGCAGCTATCCGCCCCCTGTTGATGCTTCACCTTACCTGGGCCTGGAAGTCTCCGGTGAAGTCGTGGCTGTCGGCGCTGGCGTACAGAACGTGCAGGTTGGCACGCACGTCTGTGCACTCACGCCGGGGGGCGGTTATGCCGAGTACTGTTGTGCACCGGCCGCGCATTGCCTGCGGGTTCCCGTTGGTTACAGGCCTGTCGTAGCGCAGGCGCCAGCAGGGTCATCAACTACCACGAAGAAGACTTCGTCGAGGTGATCGACGCCGAAACCGCAGGCAAGGGGGTCAACCTGATCCTCGATATGGTCGGGGGTAGCTACCTGCAACGAAATATCGATGCGCTGGCCGTGGAAGGCCGGCTTGTGCAAATCGCCTTCCTCGAAGGCAGCCAGGTGGACCTGAACGTCATGCCGATCATGCTCAAGCGCCTGACGTTTACCGGCTCGACACTTCGCGCCCGACCCAAAGCAGAGAAGGAGGCGATCGCCGACGCTTTGCAGGTCCACGTCTGGCCTCTGCTCGATTCCGGTCTCTGCCTGCCGGTTATTCACTCTACTTTCCCTCTGTATCAGGCCGCACAAGCTCATGCGCTGATGGAGACCAGTCGTCACATCGGCAAGATAATGTTGGAGATAAACCCATGATTGCAGGACGTCACAGCGGTAGAAATGTTCTGGTTTCAGGCGCGGCAAGCGGTATCGGCGCGGCTATCGCACAACGCTATTGCGAAGAAGGTGCCCGCGTTGCGCTACTCGACCTCAACCCGCAAGCCGTGCAAGCACAAGGTGAAGCACTGCGCGCCCAGGGCTTCCACGTTGCCTGGCAAGCTGCAGATGTTGGCGACTTTGAACAATGCCAGCATGCCTGTGCGCTGCTGGCTGAGGAAATCGGTCGCGTGGATACGCTCATCAACAATGCGGGAATTTCCCCAAAGCATGAGGGCAAGCCTGCCCCGATCTGGCAGATGAGCCCAACGGAATGGCAGCAGGTGGTTGCGGTAAATCTGAACGGCGCGTTCAACCTGTCACGTTTGCTTTCGCCCTCGATGGTCGAGCAACGCTTCGGCCGCATCATCAACATGTCCTCGGTGGCAGGCAGTGCGTACCTACCTTTGGTCGCAGCACACTACAGCGCTACCAAGGCGGCCATCATTGGCTTTACCCGACACCTGGCCGGAGAACTCGGTGCCTATGGCATCACGGCCAATGCTCTGGCACCTGGGCGCATCGAAACCCCTCTGTTGAAGACGGTTGCCTCCGCAGCCAATGAAGCAGTGATCGCCGATACGCCGTTGCTCAGGCTGGGGCAGCCGTGTGAGGTCGCCGACGCGGCGTGCTATCTGAGTGCGCCAGATAGCGCATTTATCACTGGCCAGGTGCTGGATGTGGCAGGTGGCTGGCTTATGCGTTAATTACTTTCCAACGCGTTATCAAATAACGCGGGCTGCCGGCTTCGGTGGCTCGCGGACCTTGTCGGCATCGGCTCAAAACGCCCGCAATAAAATCGAGGCCACAACTTACACCGGCAGTTCGGTAGTGAGCTTGATCTTTTCCATTGGAACCTCGGTTTTGACATTTTGCACCACGTCCAGGCTTGTCAAATGAGCGATCTGGAAGCGTCGATAAGCCTCCAGGTCTGCTGCCACTACTCTAAGCATGAGATCACAATCGCCTGCCATCACGTGGCACTCCACCACTTGCGGTAACTGGCGGACGGCGTTGATGAACTCATCGGTGGTGGCCTGGTCCTGGCGCTTGAGCCAAACCCGGACGAACAAAGTCAGCCCTAGCGCCACTTTCGCCGGGTCCACCAGCGCCACGTAGCGTTCAATCACGCCAGATTCCTCCAGCAGGCGGACCCTACGCAGGCATGGCGATGGGGAAAGCCCGACCTGCTTGGCAAGCTCCTGATTTTGCAGGCGACCATCTCTCTGCAGGGCGCTCAAGATGCGGCGATCGATAGCATCTAGCTTGATTGGCATTGGATTCTCGCTATAGGAAAATTCTGAAACTGGATGCTAAATGCTCATGCTGATCATGCAATTACGCAAGCAAATTTCAGCGACAAATTGAAATAATTTGCCTCCAACGGAGGTGCGTATGAATGTCATTGAACCTGCTCTGAGTGATCCCCCAGCCACAACACCCAACGACGATTTGCGCCGCGGAGCAATAGCTGCCGTACCCGTTCTGCTGGGCTTCATTCCCTTTGCCTTGGTGCTCGGCGCCCAGGCATCGCAACGCAGTCTTGCTGCAGGCGAGGTCGCGCTGATGACCGGCTTGAACTTTGGCGGCGGCTCGGAATTCGCCGCTATCGAGCTCTGGACATCACCTCCGGCAATCCTGGTGATCGTAGCCATGACCTTGCTGGTCAATAGCCGACACCTGCTGATGGGCGCGACTTTGGCACCCTACCTGCGGGATTTGCCGCTGAGGCAGGCGCTCGGCGCGTTGTTCTTCATGTGCGATGAGAGCTGGGCCATGGGCCTGGCCGATGCGCGCCGACGCGCAGGCTTCAGCTTGCGCTATTACATGGGCGTTTCGTTGTGCCTCTGGGGCACTTGGGTCTGCTTTACCACCCTCGGCGCATTGGTAGGGCCGCTGCTGGGCGACCTGCATGGCTACGGCTTCGACATGGCCTTCGCGGCAGTCTTTCTGGTACTGCTCAAGGGCATGTGGAAAGGTGTGCATGCCGCCCTGCCCTGGCTCTTCAGTCTAATCACTGCAGCACTCTTTTATCTGTTGATCCCCGGTGGCTGGTATGTGCTGGCTGGCACCGTTGCAGGACTGGTCAGCGCCTACCTGTGGGCCAAACCATGATGGATATCACCACCTTGGTCACCATCCTTGGGATGGCCGTCGTCACTTACCTGACTCGCATCATGGGTTTTCTGCTGTTGCGTAAACGGGTCATCGGCCCACAGCTCACCCAGGTGCTCGAGGCAGCCCCCGGTTGTGTGCTGATTGCAGTGATCGCGCCAAAATTCGTCAGTGGACAGCCGTCTGACCTGATTGCCTTGGGCCTCACCCTAGTTGCGGCCACCCGTTACTCCTTCTTCCCGGTGGTGGTATTCGCCATCGTTGTCACTGCTGCTCTGCGAACGGCCTTGCCGAGCTGAACGTTCACCTTTCTGAAGAAAATCCCAATGGTTAATCTTTCCAAGCGAGACTTGCTAGCTCTCGGTTTCATGACCTTTGCGCTTTTTGTCGGCGCCGGTAACATCATCTTTCCGCCTATGATCGGCCTGAGCGCGGGTGACCAGGTATGGACCGCCGCCGCAGGCTATTTCATCACTGCCGTAGGCATGCCGGTACTCGCGATTGTCGTTCTGGCTCGATTTGAAGGCTCCATGGACAAGCTGTGCGCGCCACTGGGGAAACTGGCTGCGCGCACATTGGCAATCGTTTGTTTTCTGTGTATTGGCCCCCTGTTTGCTACTCCGCGCACCGCTACCGTGTCATTCGAGGTTGGTGTAGCACCGTGGCTCGGCAACAGCCCTGCGCACTTGTTCGCTTACAGCGCCCTCTATTTTGCCTTGGTCCTGGCGGTATCCCTGTATCCCGGCCGGCTGTTGGACTCGGTGGGCCGCTGCCTTGCGCCGATCAAGGTAGCTGCTTTGGCGATCCTCGGTGTTGGAGCATTCATCTGGACTGCGGGTCCACAAGGTCCTGCTGAGCCACCGTTCGATACCCAGGCCTTCAGTAAAGGGCTTACGGAAGGCTACCTGACCATGGATACATTGGCCTCACTGGTATTCGGTGCAGTGGTAGTGAACGCCTTGAAACATCGCGGCATCCATGCGCCGCGGCAGCTGTTCAAATACAGCGTCATCGCAGCGTTGATTGCCGGTGTGGGTCTAAGCCTGGTCTACGCCAGCCTTTTCGAACTGGGGGCTCATGCAGGCGGGCTCGTCGATCATGCCGACAATGGTGCTCAGGTGCTCAATGCCTATGTACTGCATACCTACGGCGCAGTCGGCTACTGGCTCCTGGCATTCCTGATCACCATCGCCTGCCTGGTAACGGCGATTGGACTGACCTGCGCATGCGCAGAAGCATTCAGCAAATTCTTGCCGCTCGGTTACCGCACACTGGCAGCGCTGCTCGCTGGATTTTCCTTCGCTGTCTCCAACGTGGGACTTACCCAACTGATCGCGGTGTCTGTACCGGTGCTGACCGCAATCTACCTGCCTTGCATCGCAATCATTCTGCTCAGCCTGATTAGCTCTCGCCTCAACAGCCCTGCGCGGGTATTGATACCGGTAACCGCTTGCGCACTGGGTTTCGGCCTTATCGACGCATGCATGGCAGCGGGTTTACTGCCACCGAGTGTTCTGCTCTGGGTCAGTCAACTCCCCTTGGCTAACGCCAGCCTTGCTTGGTTACTGCCCTCCTTGGCCATATTTTTCGTCGCAACTGTTTACGACCTGTACAAAGGAGCGAAAACCCGCTCATCTTCTCTGTCGCCGGAGTCGGCCTGACCAAGTGATTTACCTTTTGAACGGAGCACGGGTATGACCGACATTGCCAAGCAGTCACACAGGATCGAGACGCCACGAGGTCATTTGTATGCAGAGTGTTGGAGTCCGCGGAAATCACGCGGGGTTCCAATCGTGCTTCTGCACGATTCACTAGGGTGTGTGGAACTGTGGCGCGATTTTCCGCTGCGGTTGGCCCAGTCTTGTGGGCGCGAGGTGATCGCCTACGACCGGCTTGGTTTTGGGCGCTCTAGCGCTTGCTTGGTCAATCTGACACCGAGCTTCATCGAGGATGAAGCTCACGGTGATTTTCAAGCAGTGCGTGAATACTTCCAACTAAGCCAATTCGTGGTTTTCGGCCATAGCGTAGGCGGCGGCATGGCGGTTGGCTGCGCGGCCGCCCATCCGCAAGCATGCCACGGACTGATTACCGA
The DNA here is from genome assembly GCF_002759075.1 of Pseudomonas sp. 382. Lineage (NCBI taxonomy): Bacteria > Pseudomonadati > Pseudomonadota > Gammaproteobacteria > Pseudomonadales > Pseudomonadaceae > Pseudomonas > Pseudomonas sp. 382. The sequence continues at coordinate 12,941 of NZ_PEMX01000045.1, read as the reverse complement.
GTCCGCCCAAGCTGCAGTCGACAACGCGATCCTTGACGGTATCCGTTCCGCAGCGCGGCGGTTTGCCCTGCCTGGCCAGATGGAACGACTTCAGCAGTACCATGGAAAGAAAGCTGAGTGGGTTTTGCGCAGTTGGGTCGATACTTGGCTCTCGGAGGAATTTCGGCAGTGGAACCTTGATAGGCAACTGGCCCAGGTACAGTGCTCAGCGCTGGTTCTACATGGAGACCGCGACGAGTATGGGACTCGGCATCATCCCGAGCGTTTGTGTGCTGGGATAAGCCGAGCGCCTACTTTGCACATGCTGGAAAACTGTGGGCACCTGCCGCATAGGGAGTACCCAGACCAAGTACTCGCGGCTACGAGCGTGTTCCTTGCTAAGTCAGCCGGACACCTGTACTAGCGCCGTGCACGCTTGCTATCCGGTGGTTCCACAACTCTCACCGAACGCATTGGCAGCTGCGCTGGAACCCTTACAGCGAAAGGGTTCCAGCGGGCCTTTAGCGAACTGGGTGAACATTCCCGAGTTGTTGATCTGCATGGTAGGAAGATCGCACCAACGGACCAGAAGCTACATGCCTGAAGCCCATCCTCGCCCCCTCCTCGGCAAACCAGGCAAACACGTCGGGATGCACGAATCGCTGCACTGGCAAGTGACTGCGCGACGGCTGCAGATACTGCCCCAGCGTCAGCATATCCACCCCGTGCTCACGCATCCGCGTCATCACCTTAATCACCTCCTCGTCCGTCTCCCCTAGCCCGAGCATCAGGCCTGATTTGGTCGGCACCTCCGGGACCAACTGCTTGAACCGCTCCAGCAAATCCAGAGACCACTCGAAGTCCGACCCCGGCCGCGCTGCTTTGTACAAGCGAGGTACCGTCTCCAGGTTGTGGTTGAACACATCCGGCGGCGCTTCGGCGGTGATTGCCAACGCCGCCTCCATTCGCCCACGATAATCCGGCACTAGCGTCTCCAGCTGGATCCCAGGGCACTTCGCACGAATCTGGCGAATGCATTCGGCAAAATGCCCCGCACCGCCATCGCGCAGGTCGTCGCGGTCCACCGACGTAATCACCACGTATTTCAGGCGCAAATCGGCAATCGCGGTGGCCAGGTTACGCGGCTCGTCCACATCCAGCGGCCTGGGCCGACCGTGCCCGACATCGCAGAACGGACAGCGCCGCGTACAGATATCGCCCATGATCATGAAGGTCGCCGTGCCCCCGGAGAAACACTCCCCCAGGTTTGGACACGAGGCTTCCTCGCAGACGCTGTGCAGCTTGTGCTTACGCAGCAACGCCTTGATTCGTGCCACCTCGGGCGAGGCGGCGATCTCCACGCGGATCCAGTCCGGTTTGCGTGGCACATCCTCGGTGGGCAGGATCTTCACCGGAATCCGCGCCACCTTGTCGGCGCCACGCAGCTTCACCCCTGTCTGCACAGCCATGACCTCAGCCACGGTAGTAACGCTGCGCAACGAACGGCGTCCGCACTACCTGCATCGGCACCAGCTTGCCGCGCACCTGGGCGAAGACTTCGCTGTCCAGCGCCGCCTGCTCGCTCTGCACGTAACCCATGGCCAGTGGCCCGCCCAGGCTCGGGCCAAAACCGCCGCTGGTAACGCGGCCGATCACCTCCTCGCGGGCATTGACGGTCAGCGTGCCCTCGCGCACCGGCACCCGCTCCTTCGGCAGCAGGCCGACGCGCTTGCTGGCCACGCCATCGCGCTGCTGGGCGAAGATCTGCTCGGCACCGGGGAAGCCGCCGGCACGTTCGCCATCGGCACGTCGTACCTTGGAAATCGCCCAAGCTAGGCTGGCCTCGATCGGCGTGGTGCGGGTTTCCATATCGTGGCCATACAGGCACAGCCCCGCCTCCAGGCGCAGCGAGTCGCGCGCACCGAGGCCGATGGCCGCCACCTCGGGCTCGGCCAGCAGCGAGCGGGCCAGCATCAGCGCCGCCTCGACCGGCACCGAGATTTCATAGCCGTCCTCGCCGGTATACCCCGAGCGGCTGACATAGCAATCGACACCCAGCAGGCGTAGCGGCGCGAACTGCATGAAGGTCATGCCGGTCACTTCCGGCGCCAGGCGCGCCAGCACCCGCGCCGCCGCCGGCCCCTGCAGGGCGAGCAAGGCTCGGCTGTCGAACAGCGATTCCACTTCGCAAAGGCCTTCCAGGTGCTGCTGCAGATGACGCAAGTCCTGTTCCTTGCAGGCGGCGTTGACCACCAGGAACAGCTCGTCATCCGCCAGCCGCGCGACCATCAGGTCGTCGAGGATGCCCCCGTCGGCGCTGGTGAACAGCGCGTAACGCTGCATACCCACCGGCAGGTCGACGATATCCACCGGCACCAGGCGCTCCAGCGCCTTGCCGGCATCCACGCCGCGCAGGCAGATCTGGCCCATATGGGAGACGTCGAACAGGCCGGCCTGCTCGCGGGTGTGCAGGTGTTCCTTGAGTACGCCCAGCGGATACTGGACCGGCATCGCGTAGCCGGCAAACGGCACCATGCGCGCACCCAATTCCAGGTGCAGAGCGTGCAACGGTGTCTTTTGTAGTGTTTCAGTGGACATGGGGTGACTCCAGGCATTCGGTAGAGACGACGGCCAGCGTGCTGCTGGCCGTCTCGATGGATCAGGCTGGGTAGACCGGGAACATCGCGCACAGCCCCGCGACTTGCTTCGCCACGTGGGCCTCGATCTGGGCATTGCCGAGGTGGTCGAGGATGTCGCACACCCACGTCGCCAGTGCACGGCATTCCGCCTCCCGGAAGCCGCGGGTGGTGACCGCCGGGGTGCCAATACGCAGGCCCGAGGTCACGAACGGTGACTGCGGGTCGTTGGGTACCGCATTTTTGTTCACGGTGATATGGGCACGGCTGAGGGCAGCATCGGCGTCCTTGCCGGTGATGCCCTGACGGATCAGGCTGACCAGGAACAAGTGGTTGTTGGTGCCACCGGAGTCCACGTCATAGCCACGCTGGATGAAGATCTGTGCCATGGCCTGGGCGTTCATGATCACCTGGGCCTGATAGTCCTTGAAGCTGGGGTCGAGGGCTTCCTTGAAGCACACTGCTTGGCCGCGATCACATGCATCAGCGGGCCGCCCTGGCCGCCGGGGAATACCGCCGAGTTGAGCTTCTTCTCCAGCTCTGGCTCGCCCTTGGTCAGGATCAGGCCGCCACGGGGGCCGCGCAGGGTCTTGTGGGTGGTGGTGGTGACCACGTCGGCGTATGGCAGCGGGTTTGGATACAGGCCTGCGGCGACCAAGCCGGCGACATGGGCCATGTCGACGAATAGCCAGCCGCCGACCTTGTCGGCGATCTGGCGAAAACGTGGGAAGTCCAGTGTTCGCGAATAAGCGGAGAAGCCGGCGACGATCATCTTTGGCTGGTGCTCGACAGCCAGGCGCTCGACTTCGTCGTAGTCGATCAGGCCATTGGCGTCGATGCCGTATTGCACGGCGTTGTAAAGCTTGCCGGAGGACGAGACCTTGGCGCCGTGGGTCAGGTGACCGCCGTGGGCCAGGCTCATGCCGAGGATAGTGTCGCCAGGTTGCAGCAAGGCCAGGTACACGGCGGCATTGGCCTGAGAGCCGGAGTGTGGCTGAACGTTGGCGTAGCCGGCGCCGAACAATTGCTTGGCACGGTCGATGGCCAGTTGCTCGATCACATCGACGTGCTCGCAGCCTCCATAGTAACGCTTGCCCGGGTAGCCTTCGGCGTACTTGTTGGTCAGTTCGGTCCCCTGGGCCTGCATCACTTGGGGGCTGGTGTAGTTTTCCGAGGCGATCAGCTCGATATGGTCTTTCTGGCGCTGCGTCTCGCGACGGATGGCGTCAAACAGTGCAGGGTCGAAATCAGACAGGGTGAGGCTTTTGTGGAACATGGGAAATTCCTTGTTGTTCGGGTTTTATAGCCAGGTTTTCGCCCCCCTATCGCTGGCAAGTCAGCGACAGGGGGCGAAAGATCACTCAGGCATCCTGATAGTTCGACACCGGCGGACAGGCACACGCCAGATTGCGGTCGCCGTAGACGTTGTCCACGCGCCCCACCGGCGGCCAGTACTTGCTCTCGCGCAGGCTCGACAATGGGTACACCGCCAGCTCGCGACTATAGGTATGCGTCCATTCACCAGTCAGCTCAGCCGCTGTATGCGGGGCGTTGCGCAACGGGTTGTCCTGCTTGTCGAGCCCACCGGTCTCCACCGCACAGATTTCCTCGCGGATTGCGATCATGGCCTCGCAGAAGCGGTCCAGCTCTTCCTTTGACTCACTCTCGGTCGGCTCTACCATCAAAGTCCCGGCCACCGGGAATGACATGGTCGGCGCATGGAAGCCATAGTCGATCAGGCGCTTGGCCACGTCCTCGACACCGATTCCGCTGCTCTCCTTGAGCGGACGCAGATCGAGGATGCACTCATGGGCCACCAGGCCGTTCTCGCCCGTGTAGAGCACCGGGTAATGCTCCTCCAGGCGCCGGGCCACGTAGTTGGCGCTGAGGATCGCCACCTGCGAGGCGCGTTTGAGGCCCGCTCCGCCCATCATGCGGATGTACATCCAGGTGATCGGCAGAATGCTCGCGCTACCAAACGGCGCCGCACTCACTGCCCCGGTCTTGCCAGCACCCGGCAGGAAAGGCGCCAGGTGCGCCTTGACCCCGATCGGCCCGACGCCCGGGCCGCCACCACCATGGGGAATGCAGAACGTCTTGTGCAGGTTCAGGTGGGAAACATCGCCACCGAACTTACCTGGCGCACATAGGCCGACCATGGCATTCATGTTGGCGCCGTCGATGTACACCTGACCGCCATGTTCATGGACGATCTCGCAGATCCGCGTGATACCGTCTTCGAACACACCGTGGGTCGAGGGATAGGTGATCATCAACGCGGCCAGGCGTTCACGATGCTGTTCGGCCTTGGCCTGCAGGTCGGCGACATCGACGTTGCCGCGGGCATCGCAGGCGACGACCACCACCCGCAGCCCGGCCATCTGCCCCGTGGCCGGGTTGGTGCCGTGGGCCGACGACGGGATCAGGCATACATCGCGCCCGCCCTCGCCTCGGCTGGCGTGATAGGCACGGATCGCCAGCAGGCCGGCGTACTCGCCCTGGGAGCCGGCGTTGGGCTGCAGCGACACGGCGTCGTAACCGGTGGCGGCACAGAGCATGGCTTCCAGCTCGTCAGTCAGTTGCCGGTAACCCCTCGCCTGTTCCGCCGGGGCGAACGGGTGCAGGGCGCCGAATTCCGGCCAGGTGACCGGGATCATCTCGCTGGCGGCGTTGAGCTTCATGGTGCAGGAGCCCAGCGGGATCATGGTGCGGTCCAGGGCCAGGTCCTTGTCGGCCAGGCGGCGCAGGTAGCGCATCAGCTCGGTTTCCGAGTGATAGCGGTTGAACACCTCATGCTGAAGGAAAGGGCTTTCCCGCAGCAGCGCGGCCGGCAGGCAATCCTCGACATCCAGTGCCAGCGCGGCGAACTCCGGCAGGGCCTGGCCGGGCACGGCGAACACCTGCCACAGCGCCTCGACGCTGGCCTGCTCGCAGGTTTCATCCAGGGACACGCCGAGCCGCGTGTCGTCGATGAGGCGCAGACTGTTAGCACGCTTCACCGGACGCGCCATGCTGGCCCTACCCACACCAGGCTGTATGCCGCAGCGACCGCTATCTTCGCCGCGATAAGTGCAATGATAGCTCGGAAGAGGCGATGCAGGACTGTGCGCCGCCGATGGAGCTTGAAGTCATACCACCAACCCACGAATCTGGTGCGGTCCCCGTGTTGAAGCCAGCGATGTTCAGCCCGTTCCCCACACTGCAGGCGTGGGCAGGCGTGGCGGCTGCGCTCTATGGACGCCATTCAGACGGGGCTTTCAGGGGCGGGTTTAGCGGCATGACCGACTGGCCTCAGGCGACACTCCCCCGCAACTCGATAAACTCAGGGTATGTTGACATAGCAGTCCGCAGTCGCTGCGCTTACCTACAAGATCGGTGGCGTGCAACCCCCGCCTGAGGTCATAGTGTCATCAAAGTCTCTCGACATTTGCCTTTGGAACACTTGTCATGAACAGTATCACGATCCACGGAATTAGCGACCAGCCCTCAATCAGCTGCTGGACCTCTGCTCATGGGGCTTTTTTAACAAGGAAGGCGCAAATTTTTCGAAAAGCAATGGAGGTGCTCGGCAAAGGAGAACTGGCACAGCGTTGGATGATCAGCCCTGCGCTTGGTCTTGGCAACCACACCCCATGCACCTTGCTTTGGAGTCATGAAAGCTATATGGAGGTATGGGCCTTCCTCTACCGTCTTGAGTACGGCGTTTACACGTGAGCATCAGAATGCTGCTGATCGGGCTACGGGCTAGCCCGGGTTTTGGTATGCATCTCTCTGGTAGTGATACTCCTGTGGTGAAAGGCGACCAGCCGGGCCGAATAACAAGTGGGTAACACACGCTTCCAAGAACGCAATCGCCTCGGCTTGAGCGTACTGCGCATAAAAGCTGCGGTACGCGAGCGGGAGCGTACCGCGGCTCTGGAGGCAAAGCTTGACCATCTGAGCCAAAACGTAACCGCGTATATCGTATCGTGCGTCCACCTTTCTGAGCACAGTGTCGTAGCAGGAGTGGAAAACGACTGCTTTCGAATGGACACTAGGGGGGCTTTTTTGATCGTTCATGGACAGCCTACTGTAAAAGCGTTGAACCGCAGGGACAGTGTCGAAGCCACTGGAACGTGGCTTGGAATACGTCGCGTTGGTTCACGCGAATGAAGAAAAAGTGTAGGAAAACCTCAAAAATGAAGTTTTTTTTGCCAAGTGAAGAAAATCATTTCGGTGGCGGTGATCGTAACAAAAAAACACGAATCCCACATGCACCTAGAGCTCTCGACCTTGGCCTTCAATGCCACCTTAGGCGGCACAGTGTCTCGCAAAGCAAATCCACATTTGAAACCACGATCAGCCTTGGAATCTATCTCTGCGCCACTCCTAATCTAGCCTCGAGCAGCGCCGGCTCTCCCGTTCAGACTTAAAATATAGTGGTAGTTCGTTTGAGTACGGACCAACTTAGAATTGAGCTTATAGGATGGAGACTAAGTATGAGAGCGCACCTTCTTTTTGCACAGCTTTTGCTGGCGGAAATTAGGACATCAATTCTCCCACCACACTACTATTCCATTAGCTTGGAATAGTAGTTTGGCAAAACTTACCCGCTACCTCAATGTGATCCAGTGCGGGAAATCATCTAATGATCGATTGCAGCGACTAAGTGCTTGGTTTAATAAAGCATTTAGAGTAGCGACCTCAATAGACATCGTTGCTGCTTGTGCCATGAAAATATCGGAAAAGGCTTCGTAAATATGGTGCATCAACAAAGATGCCAACATCGTCTCAGAAATCAATGTCAAATTCCGCGATCTACGTATCTTTGATATCATCACTGGCTTATCAACATCACAAAAAACGTCAGCTAGAGAACCAACAAAACTAGGACCGCGAATTCGCAACAATTCACACGAATGAGAGGTGTGAGCGGAGTCAGAGGAATGAGTCAACTGTTCCGCGCGCACGCCCAGCATTGCTCTACCATAGAGATTGATCGTGGGCTTACCGACCGAAAAAGCATGGCCTACTATTTTGCAGCTGCGCGCGTCAACTACATAACATAAAAACGGATGTTGCCTCTTGAACTGACCCGACACCTTGACGTAAAAACCCAGGGTAACGTAAATCGGAACTATATAAGTGTACATGAAATACTTATGCGAACTGTGGAGTGCAAATACTTAGGGCGCTTGTCTGGAATCTGATCAAGCTATTTCTAAGCCAATAATAAAGCTCTTTATCAAATTTATACACGCTCCCCCATATTTTTTCCGGCGTATCTGATTCCCAAGGATCGCCACGAAGTGACTTAAAGGCCTCCTTTTGACTAACCCACCCTAGCAATATTCCAATAAAAAAAAGCGCGCGCGCGCGACAAGCTGCAGAAGCCCTAAACGGCTGCAAGTAGCAGCTAAGGTATAGCGTCTCACCTTCACTGGACACAATATCTAGCAGTCTGTTACTACCGGAATGACGATACAAATCCATGCCTGGTGTAAGAAGAGCCCGCATAAGGCTCATTATTGTGTTATCAAAGAGATAAATGCAACGATCCTGCTGAAGATTACGTAATTTTACGAGTTTCTTCTGAACACGACATGCGGTTTTAAGCAAATCGGCCCAGTTGTTAACATATTCTGCATGTCCGAGATTCTTACTCTCAATACTATGATTCCATTTAAATATGGCCCGAGGCGCATCCAACGCGGCACCTATCTGTCGCGGGACATCCTTAAGCAACACATCATGCAATTCACAAAATGGTTTTGATACGTATCGCCAGGCAATCTTGAGCATCAAAGAACAATTAGATCGAAGATTTTCACGCATGCAATCTTCGCAATAAGATCGCCGAAATCCCCAAGGTATCATCGGCGCGACATTAACAGGCTTGACGAATCTTTCTAAATCTGACCCCATAATCAATGGCAGAACCTTCCATTTATGGTCCGGGCTTATAAAATCTAAGTCGCAGTGAGCTTCACGCTTTTCAAATTCGAAAAGTGACAAAAATAATCGTGGACCACGTCCATAACCCCCAGCATTGTGCAGTATATACTGCTGCACTTCTGGGATTTGACATAGCCGATAACTCCAAGATGAAAGAGATTCACCGGCTATCATTTTAGCATTCGAGCATAGCCCGGACTTCAACATACTGACTTCCTTGAATTGAAAGCTCTTCTTCAGCACCTGAAAATTTGAGTAGGCTATCATTTCTTAAAGTCGCATATGCGTAAGCCACCTCTAAGGTCTTTACAAACTCATCGAGCCGGCATGCTTGCTGCTCGATGTGTTCAAGTGCACATTCAGAAAACTTAATACTTTGTCTAGTTTCACCATTCGCAGCGATTAAAAACTTAAATGCGACATTGGAAAGATCAGATGACTCGAGCGACATTCTAACTCTAAATAAATTCACCCTTCCTTTCATAATTTTTTCTATCTTTCTTGCCAGCGGCCGATAGTGCGTTGTATATAGAACAACTAGACCATTTCCGACTTCCGATATAGCGACCAAGCATTCAGCCAATGAGTTATCATGTGTGATTTCGAAGCGCTCCAAGTCATCAATTACTACTAGCTTTAACCCTACCTCATTTATGTACTGATCCATATATAAGGGAGCTTTTTTCAGGTGCTCGTAGGGGGATCTTATTGCCAAAGAAATAGCGAAATTATCCAATAAAGATAGCTTGCCGAAGCTAAAATTATAATTGACCTTAGTTGCCTCTACACCAAATTTATTTACCACATGTTCAAGACTGGCGGACAAGCCACAACCAGGTTCGCCCTCTAGGTGAACGACTACACCCTTAGCAGTGATGTTTGTATTTCGTATTAGCTCTGCTATGGTATTCGTCAATTCAGGGAACGAATATTCAATCTTGCATTGTCCTTGGAGAACTTTAATTGCCTTGGAAATACGGGAGCTACTATTCATGCGAAACCGCCCTCACGCTCAAGCTGGTCGACGTCGCGCAGCGCAATACATAGGTCATCCATAATATACTCAATATTGTCAAGATGCTTGTGAGCAATATGTTCAGAGCCATCAGTGATTGCGGCCATGGCTGCCGCCTGTAAAATTTTCACAATGTTATCGGTCAGCCCCTGGCCCGTCTCCATTATCTTTAGAAACAACTTCTGGTCTTTGAAGTTTGTCGGCTTCCGTAAAGGGAGGCGAAAAATGTACGATGCTACAAAGCTTCTGAACTCACTATCATTCCCCCATTGTTTTAGGGACCTCACAGCATACCGGCGGGCCAACTGAGCGTCACGCCTCAATACCCGCGCGGCATCTGGGATACCGAATGCAAAGACACAGAGACCATAGTTAGAGCCAGCTAAACTCTTCAACAATGACAAGTTAATTCGCTGCTGGAAGTCTGTTAATGTCAATGCATCATGAATCTCATCGATAACGATGGCCCGAATATTTTGACTTTTAATCAAGTATTGCAATTCCGGCGAGATATTTTCATTCAGACGCGCACGACGCGACACACCTACTCCAATTTCTTGCAGTATCAACTCCTTCAATGAATAGCCATTAGGGCTTTGATGCATTGTTACAAATACCATTTTCTCCGCCCAAACACGATGTCGCTTCTTCAATTCCTCAATCATGCTAGTTTTACCTGAGCCACCAGGCCCTATTACTAGCATACTGGGGGCATTGATTTTATTTGTCATCTGCATCATCACATGCATACGTGCAATTAGGTTTTCAACTGAGGGATGAGGCACCCAAATATCCTGACAGCACACCAATGTTCGCTCATGATCCGTTAACGAAAAATAGCTATGGCTATCGGGATGCACGTGGGAAAAATCGGACATAATAGTCTCGCAAAAACAATTGGATTAAGGCAAAAATCAAAATACTTAATCGTTCATTAATGAACGATCAATACAAAGTCGGCTCATCTTCGTAATCTACACTATTGTTTGAGCGCAGGTTCGAGACTATCCCAGGCATCGAATGGTCAATCAGCCCTCTACGCCCTCCAACCTGGCTAGCACTTACATGGGCAACGTTCGAATAATTTTCAGCGCTTTCATTATTTTTTTTGCTCGCGCCTTCTAAAATGATGGAGTAAGCATTATGCTGCTCTAGACCTTTTTCCTTCTTCAGACGCCTAGCCTTAGTCGTAGCTTTTACTTCATTTACCACGAGTTGATTTGCACTATATACTGCCTCACTGCCACGCCTAGTCATAGTGCCATTTGGTATGGACTTAATGCGCCTCTGATGCCGATAATATTCATAATGCGAATGTCTGCCAGAAGAGTTTCGTACACAAGGAACCACGAACCATTCTGTATTCACTTTAACCCTTATTACATCAAGGTTGTAAGGGTCATACTTAACCAGCACCTTCTCTCTAATATGATTTTTTAGTGCAGGAGCATAATAAAACCGTCGGAATAACTCTATCCCTTGCGGAACTACTTGTTTTGCGGCAAACTCTGGATAAAAGCTAAAGCGAAAACCATCATGGTCTTTTTCTGGAATGCTTTTTGGTTCCACCCCATCTCGATAATAATCATTCCAAGCTTCAATAGGGCTTTTCCCGATGCCAGAATGCTTGGTCTCATGATATGCGCACACTTGATAAATCATGAACTTGCGTAGCGCACTAAACGTCATTGATGCGCGTTTTTCACTGCTATATGACTTCCGGTCGATTACGTTTGAACCCGTTGTTCCTGGCAAAAAATGCACTTTGGTTGTCATGAACTTCCCAATCAAACTCTCGATATGTCCTCCTTGATGTTTTTTTCCTACATTGCGATGCCTTACGTCAATTCCATAGTGCTTGCAGTTTAGTACCAGCACATCAGATATGAATTCCTTAGCATTATCAGTATGGATAGTTTCCATCAAGCCGTGAACTGGCCAAAGGTTTTCCTCCATCCCTAAAGCTAATAAGATCTTATTCTTTGGCAGCACGCAATTTTCGATTAACATTGCCACGCTTACAGCGCTCGGTGGCAATAAAGACAAATAGAACCCAAGAACCACCCTTGTATGGATACAAATTGCCAAACTGATCCAAGGCCTGCCAATAATGACTTGGCGGTCATTTTCGTCGACCAACAATATGTCCATGACGGTGTGATCGAATTGAACCCATTGGAGTGGGCGGTCGGTTTTCTTATGTCCAGGCCTCGCTCCGTATCTTTGTTCCGCTGCGTCTTTTCCGTATTTCCTTTCGTACAATAATCTTGGAGGCTTAGATTTAATCCTTCGCCTGACCGTATAGTAAGAGGGACGCACAACTTTTTGAGCATCAGCTTCTGACTGACATACCGACCACACCTTCGCATAGCTAGCAGAAATACCATAATAGTAATCATCAAAAGCTTTATCAATAATTGCTTCCACGCGAGCATCAAGTTTATCGCTCCCGCTTTTACGACCCCGCTTACCTGGCACTAATTTATTGTAATTTCGTGCCCCTCGAGACCTTGCTACCAACTTATAAAAATACTGCTTCCCTATGCCTAGTAAATTTATGCCTTCAGCGGCTGATATTTTTCCATCAATGAAGAGGCTAATTACCGTAAAGCGCTCACTTCCGACCTTATGCCGCCCTATCTCCTCTAGCGGCGTAAAGCTATTTAACGCCCCCCACAAATCTTCTGAAGTATCGGTCATAGCTTTGAACCAAGGATTATGAAATTGACAAGTACACCTGTAGAGCCCCGATGGACATGCTTTAAACCATCAGGTGATACCCATCTACCTGAGCGCGAAGTTGAATGCTTTTTCATTTTTAACTTCCATTTTGGCTTTGTGTCAACCCTGTGAATGCAACTTTTTTGATAGGCGAAGGTGAATCTTGATCAAAACCCACAAAACAATAGACGTATAAAACGCAACCCAAAACGCCATACCGAAATTCAAAGCTCAAGCATTAAAAAGTACAAGGTTGACGCACAAATCACTGAGTAAATCGAGGCAGAAGCCTCCAATTGAAACGGGAACGACGGAATTTCATCAAGGCTTCATCTCGGTACATGCTCAATCCAAAATGCATTTACTAAATTCATCTTGTCAGAGGGTCGTTCGTCCTTAGTTTCAAACGAAAAGTAGCCCTAGGGCCCTGCATCGCAGAAGGCGAAGCCACCAGGGGGAGCCCTAGGCTCTGTACGAAATCCCGAGAAACCTAATCGTCGCTCCTTTAGCGCTGAGATTTTGTAGAGTCACGCGCCATTAACGGAAAGGAATTCTGTGATGGCAAGGCGCTACGAACTCACGGACGAGGCCTGGGATGTGGTCTCCGATCTCTTCATCGAAACCCATGGCCGAGGCCGGCCCCGACTGAGCGACCG
>NZ_PEMX01000044.1:0-32136 GCF_002759075.1 Pseudomonas sp. 382 | reverse complement strand
CTACCGTACGGAAACCGTTGCTGCCATCCAAATAGGCAGTGATTGCTGTGAGCTTGAACTGCTCAGTGTACTTGGCCATGAATCCCCCAAGGGTTGGATTGGTGTCCAACTTCTTGGGGGCAGTCCATCCTGTGGGAGCGGCTTTAGCCGCGAAGAGGCCAGCACAGGCAGCACAAGACTTAGCTATCAAAACGCCTCGCTGCAGCAAACGTCTGCAGCTGTGGATAGAACGCTCTGAAATCCGCCAGCAACGGTTCATACAACCGCTCCAGCTCATCCATCACCCCGGCCATTCCTTGCGGCCGCGACAATCGTCGGGCAATGCCGTTGAACACCTGCTCCAGCGCGGCAAAATCGCCATACGCCCCCAGCCAGTCATCCGCTGCCATGAACGGCGCAATCCGCGCCAGCCGCCCCGGCAACTCGGGCTCGGCCAGCAACACCCGGTAGAAATCACCGGTGAACTGCACCAGCGGCTGCTCAGCGTAATCCCCCCAGTGCCGCGCCAGGCAATGGTCGAAAAACACATCCAGGACGATCCCGGCAAAGCGCCGCCGCTCCCGCGGAAAACGCGCCAGCGCTGCCAGCACCAAGGGGTGCTGGTCGGTGTAGCTGTCGATATGCCGATGCAGCCGGATGGCCGCCTCCAGCGCAGGCGGAAAGCGCCCCTCCAGCGAGCCTTTGACGAAGTCGCCATACAGGCTGCCAAGCAGTTGCTGCGGCGCCGGGCCGCCCAGGTGCAGGTGTGCAAGGTAGTTCATGGGCGCAGTCTAGCACTCCCGGCCCGTATATCGTTATAACGCGATATAGCGATTCGCGCCCAGCTCAGAACTTCTTCATATTTGTATATCGCGAAATAACGATGTTAGTTTCGCCATATCGCGATACACCGCTACAGCACGAGCCTCCCCCCATGCCACTCGATCTCGACGAAATCATAAAAGCACTGGCCCACCCGGTCAGGCGAGAAATCCTCAGCTGGCTGAAAGACCCGGCAACGCAATTTCCCGACCAGTACCACAGCACCGAGAACGGTGTCTGCGCCGGGCAGATCGACCAGCGCTGCGGGCTGTCGCAGTCGACCGTCTCTGCTCACCTGGCCACCTTGCAACGGGCCGGCCTGATCAGCAGCCAGAAGGTCGGCCAGTGGCACTTCTTCAAACGCAACGAAGCCACCATCGAGGCGTTCCTCGAACAACTGCGCCAAGCGCTTTGACAAGGCAGGTAACCGTTATGACCACGCTTTTCGATCCGATCCAACTGGGCGACGTACAACTGCCCAACCGCATCATCATGGCCCCGCTGACCCGCTGCCGCGCCGACGAAGGCCGCGTGCCCAATGCGCTGATGGCCGAATACTACGTGCAGCGCGCCAGTGCCGGCCTGATTCTCAGCGAAGCGACATCGGTCAGCGCGATGGGCGTCGGCTACCCCGACACGCCCGGCATCTGGAACGACCAGCAGGTGCGCGGCTGGCATAACGTCACCCAGGCCGTGCACGGCGCTGGCGGGCGCATTTTCCTGCAGCTGTGGCACGTTGGCCGTATCTCCCACCCCAGCTACCTCAATGGCGAACTGCCCGTAGCGCCCAGCGCGATCCAGCCCAAAGGCCACGTCAGCCTGGTGCGCCCGCTGAGCGAGTACCCGACCCCGCGCGCCCTGGAAACCGAAGAGATCGCCGACATCGTCGAGGCCTACCGCAGCGCTGCCGAGAATGCCAAGGCCGCCGGTTTCGACGGCGTGGAAATCCACGGCGCCAATGGCTACCTGCTGGACCAGTTCCTGCAGAGCAGCACCAACCAGCGTACCGACCAGTACGGCGGCTCGCTGGAAAACCGTGCGCGGCTGCTGCTGGAAGTGACCGATGCAGCTATCGACGTGTGGGGCCCAGGTCGCGTCGGCGTGCACTTGGCACCACGTGCCGATGCCCATGACATGGGCGATGCCGACCGCGCCGAGACCTTCACCTACGTGGCGCGCGAACTGGGTAAACGCGGCATTGCCTTTATCTGCTCGCGGGAGAAGGAAGCTGACGACAGCATCGGCCCGCTGATCAAGGCGGCATTCGGTGGCCCCTATATCGTCAACGAACGCTTCGACAAGGCCAGCGCCAACGCTGCCCTGGCGGCGGGCAAGGCAGATGCGGTGGCGTTCGGCGTGCCGTTCATAGCAAACCCAGACCTGCCGGCGCGGCTGGCGGCGGATGCTCCGCTGAACGAGGCACATCCGGAGACGTTCTATGGCAAAGGGCCGGTGGGCTACATCGACTATCCGCGCCTGTAACCGAGCTCGTCGGGGGCCGCAAAGCGGCCCCCGGCAGGTTCAAGGCCGGGAATTGATCTGCTGCTGCAGGTTCTGAATCTGACTTTGCAGGGTATTGAAGTTGCGCGTGGTCTGCCCGCGGAACGCATCGAACTCTTGCACCGTCGCGCCACTCGATGACGCCGTGCGGTTTTCCATCTGGGTCTTGAGCACCAGCACATCCTGCTCCAGGCTTTCCACTGCCGCTTTCTGGTTGCCCTGCTTTTTCAATGCGGCCACTTCATCGCTCAGGTTCTTCAGTTGGCCATCGAGCTTGCCGCCATCCACTTGCCCCGACTTCAGCGCCGCCAACTCAGCATTCACGGCCTTCAACTGGGCCTGCAGTTGCGTCTGCAACTCGGTCACCGCTTTCTGCTGCTCACGGGTATCGGCCAGCACCTGCTCCAGGCGCTTGCCCAGGTCACCCGCCTGCCCGGCCACACCTTGCTGCTGCTTGCCCTGCTCGGCCAGGCTGGCCTGCAACTGACGGATCTGCAGCTTCAATGCTTCGCTGCCGGTGGCAGTCGATGACTCGCTGGCATCGACCTTGCCGCTGATGGCCTGCAAACGCCCGGCAGCTTCTTCGCTGATCCGCGCGAAGCTTTCCTGGGTGGCCACCAGTTGCTGCTCCATCAGCGAGATCTGCTGAAAGCTCCACCAGCCCAGCCCTGCCAAAGCGATCAACGACGCGCCCAGCAATGCCCACAGTGGCCCATTGCTGGCGGGCCTGGCGGCCTTTTGGCGGCTGCGCGCGACGTGCGCGGGCAGCAACTCGTCGTCGTCGGGGGTACCCGCCCGCAAGGTAGGCACATCATCGAAATCGTCGTGGGGATCGTTACGCATAGGTGGCTTCAACCGCGGTGGTAGCAAAGAGACATGAGTATAAACCGCTCGTGCGGCGCACTGATGACCATCATCTGTCGATCGGGTTCACTGGCCCGGCGGTTGATGCTTCCACCAGGCACAGAATTCATCCAGCGCGGTCCACAGGCTGACCTTGGGCTGATAATCCAGATATTGACGGGCGCGGCTGATGTCCAGGGTGAAATCACGGCTCATGACCTGCATGCCCAGCCGCGACAAAGTTGGCTGCGGGCGCCCGGGCCACAGCATGCAGGCGGCTTCGTTCAGCGCCGCAAGGCTGTAGGCCAGGCCGTAAGGGCGGTAGCGGGTAACCTGCGGCAGCTGCATCTGGCGCATCACGTAGTTGACCACGTCCCACAGCGGCAGCGGCTGGCCATTGCTGATGTTGTAGGCCTGGCCCAGTGCACGGTCTTCGGCGAACAGCGCGCTGAGCAGCGCCTCGTTGAGGTTGTGCACGCTGGTGAAGTCGACCTTGTTCAGGCCGTTGCCGATGATCGCCACACGGCCCTTGCGCTGCATCTGCATCAAGCGCGGGAAGATACTTGCATCACCGGCACCGGTAACGAAGCGTGGCCGCAGCGCCAACACCTCCAGGCCGAACTCCTGGGCCCCGAAGACTTTCTGCTCGGCGATATGCTTGGTTTGCGCATAGTGGTCGTGAAAACGACGCGGCACCTGGTCTTCCCGGATACCCAGGCGCGAACGCCCATTGAAATAGATCGACGGCGACGACAGGTGCACCAGGCGCCGCACATGCTCCTTGAGGCAGCCCTCGACGACGTTTTCCGTGACCACCACATTGCCTTGATGGAAGTCCTGGTAGCGCCCCCAGCTGCCCACTGCCCCCGCGCAATGCACCACCGCCTCGACGCCTTGGCACAGGCGGCGGGCCAGTTCCGGGTCACCCAGGTCGCCAGGGATGAACTGTGCACCACGTTTGACCAGGTGCTCCACGCCTTCGGCGCGCCGGCCGCTGACCCGCACAGCCAGGCCTTGCTCCAGGGCAAAGCGCGCAAAACGCCCGCCAATGAAGCCGCTCGCGCCGGTGACCAGAATTTGCATGTATGACTCCGCCTTGATTTCAGATGCAACAGACGCCAGCCGCCGCTACAAGGGCACCAGCCAATGCCGTGCCGTGTGCCGCAGGTGTTCGGTCAGTTGCGCGAGCAGGTGCCCGCCGTTGCGCCAATGATGCCAGTACAACGGCACATCGATGGGGGTATCGCTGCAGATTTCCACCAGTTGGCCATTGGCCAATTGCTCACGAGCCTGCAATTCAGGCACCAGACCCCAGCCCAGACCGGCTTCGGTCATGCGCAGGAAACCTTCGGACGACGGGCATAAATGGTGCAGGAAGCCGTCCTCGATCCCCAGCGAAGCCAGGTAACGGTGCTGCAGGAAATCGTCTGGCCCGTAGACGATGGCCGGCGTGCGGGCCAGCCGTTGCGCCGCGAAACCCTGCGGGAAATTCCGCGCCATGAACCCTGGGCTGGCGAGCGCCCGATAGCGCATGGCGCCTAGGGGCAGGCTGCGTGCGCCAGCCACTGGCCGCTCGCTGCCGCACAGGCAGGCCGCCACTTCGCCCGCACGCATGCGCTTGAGGCCAACCTCCTGGTCTTCAACCACCAGGTCGGTCAACAGCTGATGCTCGGCGCAGAATGTGCCTACTGCACCGGCCCACCAGGTCGCCAGGCTGTCGGCGTTCAGGGCGATGCGCAGACGCTCGGGCATGCCTTCCTCGTCCAACGCTGGCACCTGGCGTTGCAAGTCACGTTCGAGCAGCCGTACCTGCTGCACATGGTTGAGCAGTTGCCGGCCGACTTCGGTCGGGCTCGGCGGTGCAGCACGCACCAGCACCGGTTGGCCGACCCGCGCTTCGAGCAGCTTGATGCGTTGCGAAATGGCCGACTGAGACAGCCCAAGCACCTGCGCGGCACGTTCGAAACCGCCTTGCTCGATCACCGCCGCGAGGGCAGCCAGCAGCTTGTAGTCGAACATCGATTTTCCTAATGATGGATCAGCGTTATTTGTTTTTCTTATACAGCCTCACTCGCCACAATATCCAGCATCTTGTTTGGAGTATTCGCCATGTGGCAAAGCTATCTCAACGGCATGCTGGTGGCCTTCGGCCTGATCATGGCCATCGGTGCACAAAACGCCTTCGTCCTCGCCCAGAGCCTGCGCCGCGAGCATCACTTGCCGGTGGCTGCGCTGTGCATCGTATGCGACGCGATCCTGGTGGCGGCCGGGGTGTTCGGCCTGGCCACGGTGCTGGCGCATAACCCGACGCTGCTGGCGATCGCCCGCTGGGGCGGCGCAGTGTTCCTCATCTGGTACGGCGCCAAGGCCCTGCGCAGCGCTTTCTCCAAGCAGAGCCTGCAGCATCAGGAAGGCCAGGGCATGCGCTCGCGCCGGGCGGTACTGCTGAGCGCACTGGCGGTTACCCTGCTCAACCCGCACGTGTACCTCGACACCGTGCTGCTGATCGGCTCGCTCGGTGCCCAGCAGACGGCCCCAGGTGCCTACGTGGCCGGGGCGGCCAGCGCATCGCTGCTGTGGTTCTCGACGTTGGCGATCGGCGCCGCTTGGCTGGCGCCATGGCTTGCCCGGCCAGCGACCTGGCGCATGCTCGACCTGATGGTGGCGGTGATGATGTTCGCTGTGGCTGCGCAGTTGGTGTTCAACTGACCTCGGACTTGGCACAACATTTTCAGCGCCTGTGAAATCGAGCGCCGCCCGCGCGGCGCTCGATCTCACAGGCAACACAAACATCAAGACAAGCACCCGGGCAAACACCGCCGGTCGGCAGCCGCCAACCGCTCTGGAACCTCTATTCCCTATCTTTGTTGCGTGGTTATGCGTCGGGCCCGGTGCTATGATCCAGGCCTTGCGTCGCAAAGAGTACAAACTCGCCGACGTACATCGGGCCGCCCGTGACCGGCCTTGCGCAAACCGCAAACAGACCTGAATCAGGAGATCCACCATGGCTTTTGAATTGCCGCCGCTGCCGTACGCCCACGATGCCCTGCAGCCGCACATCTCCAAGGAAACCCTGGAGTATCACCACGACAAGCACCACAACACCTATGTCGTGAACCTGAACAACCTGGTCCCAGGCACCGAATTCGAAGGCAAGACCCTGGAAGAGATCGTCAAGAGCTCTTCGGGCGGCATCTTCAACAACGCCGCTCAAGTCTGGAACCACACCTTCTACTGGAACTGCCTGGCACCTAACGCCGGGGGCCAGCCAACCGGCGCCCTGGCTGATGCCATCAACGCTGCTTTCGGTTCCTTCGACAAGTTCAAGGAAGAGTTCACCAAGACTTCGGTCGGCACCTTCGGTTCCGGCTGGGGCTGGCTGGTGAAGAAAGCTGACGGCACCCTGGCCCTGGCCAGCACCATCGGCGCCGGCTGCCCGCTGACCAGCGGCGACACCCCGCTGCTGACCTGCGATGTCTGGGAACACGCCTACTACATCGACTACCGCAACCTGCGTCCGAAGTACGTCGAGGCGTTCTGGAACCTGGTCAACTGGAAATTCGTTGCCGAGCAGTTCGAAGGCAAGACCTTCAAGGCCTGATTCAGTCAGCCCTGAACGAAGAAACCCGGCCATGTGCCGGGTTTTTTCATGCCTGTATCGGCCTCTTCGCGGGTAAACCCGCTCCCGCAGGGACAGCTTCAAGATCACAGGCGGCGCAGTACCTGTGGGAGCGGGTTTAGCCGCGAAGAGGCCGGCACGGTTTTGCTTGCTCAGCGCGTAGAGCACGCTAACATCAACCGTCTGGAAGTTTGATACCGCGCACTCAAGTTGCAGGGTCGGGCAACCGATACACTACCCAAGGTCGGCCGATAGTGTATTGCCAACGGTTAATGGCAAAATGATGTTATGCGCATGGATTAAGGAAAACCCCATTGAAGCTGGAATTGCGGAACAGCTTGTCGGTCAAGTTGCTCAGGGTCGTGCTCCTTTCGGCGCTGGCGGTCGGCGTCGTCCTCAGTTGCGCGCAGATCGTCTACGACACCTACAAGACCCGCCAGGCCGTCAATAACGACGCCCAACGCATTCTCGACATGTTCCGCGACCCCTCCACCCAGGCGGTATACAGCCTCGACCGTGAAATGGGCATGCAGGTGATGGAAGGCCTGTTCCAGGACGAGTCGGTGCGCATGGCTTCGATCGGCCACCCCAACGAAACCATGCTGGCGGAAAAGTCCCGTCCGCTGCAGGACATGCCGATGCGCTGGCTGACCGACCTGATCCTCGGCCAGGAACGCACCTACACCACCCAACTGGTCGGCCGTGGCCCGTACAGCGAGTACTACGGCGACCTGAGCATCACCCTCGACACGTCGTCCTATGGCGAAGACTTCCTGGTCAATGCGGTGATCATCTTCATTTCCGGCGTGCTGCGCGCCCTGGCCATGGGCCTGGTGCTCTATCTGGTGTATCACTGGCTGCTGACCAAGCCGCTGTCGAAGATCATCGAGCACCTTACCCAGATCAACCCTGACCGCCCCAGCCAGCACCAGATTCCGCTGCTCAAGGGCCACGAGAAGAATGAGCTGGGCCTGTGGGTCAATACCGCCAACCAGCTGCTGGCCTCGATCGAGCGCAACACCCACCTGCGCCACGAAGCCGAGAACAGCTTGCAGCGCATGGCGCAGTACGATTTCCTCACCGGCCTGCCGAACCGCCAGCAATTGCAGGAGCAACTCGACAAGATCCTCGCCGACGCCGGCCGCCTGCAACATCGCGTGGCCGTACTGTGCGTGGGCCTGGACGACTTCAAGGGCATCAACGAGCAGTTCAGCTACCAGGCCGGCGACCAGTTGCTGCTGGCCCTGGCCGATCGCCTGCGCGCTCACAGTGGCCGCCTGGGTTCTCTGGCGCGGCTGGGAGGCGACCAGTTTGCCCTGGTCCAGGCCAATATCCAGCAGCCCTACGAGGCGGCAGAGCTGGCCCAGATCATTCTCGACGACCTCGAACTGCCGTTCGCCCTGGACCAACAGCAAATCCGCCTGCGCGCCACCATCGGCATCACGCTGTTCCCGGAGGACGGTGACAGCACCGAGAAGCTGCTGCAAAAAGCCGAACAGACCATGACCCTGGCCAAAGCCCGCTCGCGCAACCGTTACCAGTTCTACATCGCCAGCGTCGACAGCGAAATGCGCCGCCGCCGCGAGCTGGAAAAAGACCTGCGCGAAGCCCTGCCGCGCAACCAGCTGTACCTGGTCTACCAACCGCAAATCAGTTACCGCGACCACCGCGTGGTCGGCGTCGAGGCCTTGTTGCGCTGGCAACACCCGGAGCTCGGCATGGTCCCGCCCGATCAGTTCATCCCCCTGGCCGAACAGAACGGCAGCATCATCAGAATTGGCGAGTGGGTACTCGACCAGGCCTGCCGGCAGTTGCGCGAATGGCATGACATGGGCTTCAGCGAATTACGCATGGCGGTCAACCTGTCCACCGTCCAGCTGCATCACAGCGAGCTGCCGCGGGTGGTCAACAACCTGCTGCAGGCTTACCGCCTGCCTCCGCGCAGCCTGGAGCTGGAGGTGACCGAGACCGGCCTGATGGAAGACATCAGCACCGCCGCCCAGCACCTGCTCAGCTTGCGCCGCTCGGGGGCGCTGATCGCCATCGACGATTTCGGCACCGGTTACTCGTCGCTCAGCTACCTGAAGTCGCTGCCGCTGGACAAGATCAAGATCGACAAGAGCTTCGTCCAGGACCTGCTCGACGATGACGATGATGCGACCATCGTTCGCGCCATCATCCAGCTGGGCAAGAGCCTGGGCATGCAGGTAATCGCCGAAGGTGTGGAAACCGCCGAGCAGGAAACCTACATCATCGCCCAAGGCTGCCATGAAGGTCAGGGCTATCACTACAGCAAGCCGTTGTCGGCCCGCGAACTGACCAACTTCCTCAAACAAGCCCAGCGCAATCAGGTCTCCGCGCTGTAAGGCTTGCCCCTCGATTCCGGCCCGTGATGCGCATTTGCATGAATTGCGCGCCAACCCCTTTACAGCAAATGCAAATCTTTCGCATGATGTTGTCGTTTCGCGTGCCACGGCGCACGGCCTAACCCCTTGGTCCAACCACACGACGCAGGAAAACCAATAATGATTCGTATGCCTCTGGCCTCCGCCAGTCTGCTCGCCATCGCCATCGCTCTCGCCGGTTGCGGCGAAGGCAAGGATGACAAGGCTGCCGCTCCGCAAGCTCAGGCACCTGCTGCGGCCAGCACCGCAGCAGCGGCGCCCGGGGCTGTCGACGAAGCGGCCGGCAAAGCCGTGGTCAAGCATTACTCCGAAATGGTCTATGCCGTGTACAGCGACGCGCTGAGCACCGCCAAGACCCTGCAGACCGCCGTCGACGCGTTCCTTGCCAAGCCCAACGACGAAACCCTGAAAGCCGCCAAAGAGGCCTGGGCTGCCGCGCGCGTACCTTACCTGCAGAGCGAGGTGTTCCGCTTCGGCAATACCATCATTGATGACTGGGAAGGTCAGGTGAACTCCTGGCCGCTGGACGAAGGCCTGATCGACTATGTCGACAAGAGCTATGAGCATGCCCTGGGCAACCCGGCGGCCAGCGCCAACATCATTGCCAACACCGAGATCCAGGTTGGTGAAGAGAAGGTCGATGTCAAGGACATAACCCCTGAGAAACTGGCCAGCCTGAACGAACTGGCAGGTTCCGAAGCCAACGTCGCCACCGGCTACCACGCCATCGAGTTCCTGCTCTGGGGCCAGGACCTCAACGGCACCGGCCCAGGCGCAGGCAACCGCCCGGCTTCCGATTACCTGGAAGGCAAAGGTGCTACCGGCGGCCACAACGACCGTCGCCGCGCCTACCTGAAAGCGGTCACCGAGCTGCTGGTAAAGGACCTCGAAGAGATGGTCGGCAACTGGAAGCCGAACGTCGCCGACAACTACCGTGCCACGCTGGAAGCCGAGCCGGTGGCCGATGGCCTGCGCAAGATGCTGTTCGGCATGGGCAGCCTGTCGCTGGGCGAACTGGCCGGTGAGCGCATGAAGGTCTCGCTGGAAGCCAACTCGCCGGAAGACGAGCAGGACTGCTTCAGCGACAACACCCACTACTCGCACTTCTACGACGCCAAGGGCATCCGTAACGTCTACCTGGGCGAGTACACCCGTGTCGACGGCACCAAGCTGACCGGCCCGAGCCTGTCCTCGCTGGTGGCCAAAGCCGATCCGGCTGCCGACGCCACCCTCAAGGCCGACCTCGAAGCCACCGAAGCGAAAATCCAGGTGATGGTCGACCACGCGCTCAAGGGTGAGCATTATGACCAACTGATCGCCGCCGACAACGCTGCCGGCAACCAGATCGTGCGTGATGCCATCGCCTCGCTGGTCAAGCAGACCGGCTCGATCGAACAGGCTGCAGGCAAGCTGGGTATCGCCAACCTGAACCCGGACACCGCCGATCACGAATTCTGATCGACAATTTGGGTTCACCAAGAGGCGACCTTCGGGTCGCCTTTTTTCTGTCCCGGCCTCTTCGCGGGCAAGTCGGATCGCCGCACCGCCGCTCCCACGGGATCTTCCCAGGCTCTGGTCTTGTGCGGCCCCTGTGGGAGCGGCGGTGCGGCGATCCGACTTGCCCGCGAAGAGGCCGGTGCAGGCTGATGAAAATGCTGGCATTTAACATTCTTTTCACCCGGGTAATTGCAAATTGCTCTTATTCAAACAAGGCTGGCCTGCTAAGCTTGCACGCCGGTTTTTCGTCCACGCCCAGGATTTTGCATGTCCTCGTCGCTGTCCCGACTCTCCCCTCTGCTGCTGGCCCTCGCCCTTGCCGCCTGTGATGACGCCCCGCGTTTCACCCAGGCCGAGCCCGGCGAAGCGCTGTCTGGCGGCCAGGCAACGGTTCAGCGCGACGACCGCAAGGCGTTTTCCCTGCCCTCGGCCAACCTTTCGGCCGAGCGGCGCCTGGACTTCGCCGTGGGCAACAGCTTCTTCCGTAGCCCTTGGGTGATCGCCCCGTCCACCACCACCGCGCGTGATGGCCTGGGCCCGTTGTTCAACACCACGGCCTGCCAGAACTGCCACGTGCGCGATGGCCGCGGGCATCCACCTGGGCCCGATGACAACAATGCCGTGGGCATGCTGGTGCGCCTGTCGATCCCCGATCAGCCTTACCTGGCCAAGCAGATCGAGCGCCTGGGCGTGGTCCCTGAGCCGGTCTACGGCACCCAGCTGCAGGACATGGCCATCCCCGGCGTGGCGCCAGAGGGCAAGGTGCGGGTGAACTACTCCACCCAGACCGTCACCTTCAAGGACGGCCACCCGGTCGAACTGCGCCGCCCGACCCTGCAGATCACCCAGCTTGGCTACGGCCCGATGCATCCCGACACGCGCTTCTCGGCCCGTGTCGCCCCGCCGATGATTGGCCTGGGCCTGCTCGAAGCCATCGCCGAAGCCGACATCCTGGCCAACGAAGACCCGGACGACCGCAACCACGATGGTATCCGCGGCCGCGCCAACCGGGTCTGGGACGACGCCCAGGGCAAGACCGTGATCGGCCGCTTCGGCTGGAAGGCCGGGCAGCCCAACGTCAACCAGCAGAACGTGCACGCCTTCAACGGCGACATGGGCCTGACCAGCCGCTTGCAACCGAAGGACGACTGCACCCCGGCCCAGGTCGACTGCCTGGCCGCGCCCAATGGCGACGGTGAAGGCGACGAGAAGGAGGTCAGCGACAACATCCTGCGCCTGGTCACCTTCTACACCCGCAATCTCGGCGTGCCGGCACGTCGTGACGTCGCCGCACCGCAAGTGCTGGCCGGCAAGAACCTGTTCTTCCAGGCCGGCTGCCAGGCCTGCCATATCCCGCAGTTCACCACTGCCGCCAACACCACCGAAGCGGAGCTGGCCAATCAGGTGATCCGCCCCTACAGCGACCTGCTGTTGCACGACATGGGCCCAGGCCTGGCCGACGAGCGCACCGAATTCGCCGCCAACGGCCAGGACTGGCGTACCCCGCCGTTGTGGGGTATCGGCCTGACCGAAACGGTCAGCGGCCACACCCAGTACCTGCATGACGGCCGCGCCCGCAACCTGCTCGAAGCCGTGCTCTGGCACGGCGGCGAAGCACAGTCGGCGCGCGACCATGTATTGACCTTCAATGCCGAGCAGCGCGCCGCGTTGCTGGCTTTCCTGAACTCACTTTGAAACGCGCAAGGAGCCGGGCATGTTCCGACCCAAACTGTTGTTCACCAGCCTCGCCGCACTCGCCTTGGGTGCCTGCTCGCCGCAGGACCCGCAGGCAGTGACTTCCGCCGCCATCGCCAAGCAGGTGATCCTGCCGACCTACAGCCGCTGGGTCGAAGCCGACCGCCAGCTGGCCGCCAGCGCCCTGGCCTACTGTGAGGGCAAGGAAAGCCTGGACACCGCCCGCGCCGATTTCCTCAATGCGCAAAAAGCCTGGGCCGAACTGCAACCGCTGCTGGTCGGCCCGCTGGCCGAAGGCAACCGCGCCTGGCAGGTACAATTCTGGCCGGACAAGAAGAACCTGGTCGGCCGCCAGGTCGAGCAGCTGGTCAATGGCGACAAGCCGGTCGATGCCGCCGCCCTGGGCAAGGCCAGCGTCGTGGTACGCGGCCTGTCGGCTTACGAGTACATCCTTTTCGACAGCAAGCCAGACATCGCCACTGCCGAGCAGAAGGCCCGCTATTGCCCGCTGCTGGTCGCCATTGCCGATCACCAGAAGGCCCTGGCCGAGGATATTCTCAAGACCTGGAACAGCACCGACGGCATGCTGTCGCAGATGACCAAGTTCCCCAACCAGCGCTACGCCGACTCCCACGAGGCGATCGCCGACCTGCTGCGCTCCCAGGTTACCGCCCTGGATACCCTGAAGAAGAAGCTGGGCGCCCCCATGGGCCGGCAGAGCAAGGGCATCCCACAACCGCTGCAGGCCGAAGCCTGGCGCAGCCACTCCTCGCTGAAAAGCCTGGAAGCCACCCTCAAGGCCGCCCAGGCGGTGTGGGTCGGGGTCGACAACCAGGGCCTGCGCGGCCTGCTGCCCAGCGATCAGAAACCCCTGGCGCAGAAGATCGACGACGCCTACGCTACGGCGCTCAAACTGCTGGCCGACAACCAGAAGACCCTCGGCGAGCTGCTGGCCGACGACGCCGGGCAGCAGACCCTCAATCAGATCTACGATGCTCTGAACGCCGTCCACCGCCTGCACGAAGGCGACCTGGCCAAGGCGCTGAACATCCAGCTGGGCTTCAATGCCAACGACGGTGACTGATCATGCTGCGACGCCAGGCCCTCAAACTCGGTAGCGTATTGCTCAGCGCCCTGACCTTGGGCGGCTGGAGCCTGCTGCGCAACAAAGGCAGCGAACCCTTGCTGTTGTCGGCGCGGGACGATGGCGACGGCAAGCATTACGCGGTCGGGTTCCGCCTGGACGGCACCCAGGTGTTCAGCACCCAGGTCGCCCAGCGTTGCCATGCCATCATCAACCACCCCGAGCTGCCGATCGCCCTGTTCGTCGCCCGTCGCCCCGGTACCGAAAGCTATCTGGTCGACCTGCGCGATGGGCGCCTGCTGCAGACCATCACCTCGCAACCAAACCGCCACTTCTATGGCCATGCGGTGATCCACAAGGGTGGCGAATGGCTGTATGCCACCGAAAACGACACCACCGACCCAGGCCGCGGTGTGCTCGGCGTGTACCGTTTCGAGGGCGAGCGCCTGGTGCACAGCGGTGAGATCCCGACCCATGGCATCGGCCCCCACGAGCTGGCCTGGCTGCCGGACGGCGAAACCCTGGTCGTGGCCAACGGCGGTATCCGCACCGAGGCCGAGAGCCGGGTCGAGATGAACCTCGACGCCATGGAACCCAGCCTGGTGCTGATGCAGCGCGACGGCACCCTGCTGAGCAAGGAAACCCTGGCCCAGCAGATGAATAGCGTGCGCCACCTCGCAGTGGGCGACGATGGCACCATTGCCGCCTGCCAGCAGTTCATGGGGGCTGCCGACGAAACCGCCGAGCTGCTGGCGATCAAGCGCCCGGGCGAGCCGTTCAAGGCCTTCCCGGTGCCGGAGCGCCAGCTGCAATCGATGGCCCAGTACACCGCCAGCGTCGCCATCCACAGCGACCTGCGCCTGGTAGCATTGACCGCACCGCGGGCCAACCGCCTGTTCGTCTGGGACCTGGACAGCGGTGCGGTGAAGCTCGATGCCCCGATGCCCGATTGCGCCGGGGTCGGTGCGGTCGAGGATGGATTTGTCGTGACGTCCGGGCAGGGTCGTTGCCGCTTCTACGATTGCCGCAAGGCCGAGCTCATCGGGCAACCGATGGACCTGCCGTCCGGGTTCTGGGACAACCACCTGCATCTGGTCTGATTTTTCTGCCGCCTGTGCCGGCCTATTCGCGGGCACGCCCGATCCCACAGGGACCGCGCACCCTCTGACTACGCGGTCCCTGTGGGAGCGGCTTTAGCCGCGAAAGGGCCGGCACAGGCAATCTCCTCCCCCTTCTGCAATACTTCCTCCATCCGCACGTGGGCAGGATCGCCCGTTGTCGTGTTCGAGCGAATAACAATCACGCATCCAAGGAACCGGACTTATGCTACGCCGCCGCATGCTCATCATGTTGGCTGTCGTTCTGTTGATCGTGCTGGCCCTGGGGGGCTACAAGGGCTTCTCGATCTACCAACAGATCCAGATGTTCTCTGCGCCCAGGCCACCCATCACTGTTGCGGCCGCCCCGGCCGAACAGCGCCAGTGGCAGGAGCGCCTGCCTGCCGTCGGCAGCCTGAAGGCCCTGCAAGGCGTCGAACTGAGCCTGGAAGTGGAGGGCATCGTCAAGGCCTTGTACTTCGACTCCGGGCAGAAGGTCAAAGCCGGGCAACCGCTGCTGCAGCTCAACGACGACCAGGAAACCGCCCTGCTCGGCACTGCCCAGGCCGACCTGGGGCTGGCCAAGGTCGACTTCGGTCGCGGCAGCCAGCTGGTCGGTGATGCCGCCATCTCCCGCGGTGAATTCGATCGCCTGTCCTCCCAGTACCGGCGCAATCAGGCGGTGGTTGAACAGCTCAAGGCGCAGAAGATCAAGAAAAGCATCAACGCGCCGTTCAGTGGCACCATCGGCATTCGCCAGGTGGACATCGGCCAGTACCTGGCCGCCGGCACGGTGATTGCCACCCTGCAGGATTTGTCCAGCCTGTACGTCGACTTCAACGTCCCAGAGCAGGCGTTGCCGCGCCTGAGCCTGGGCCAGCAGGTGCTGGTGCAGGTGGCCGCCTACCCTGGCCAGACCTTCCCGGCCAGCCTCAGCGCGATCAACCCCAAGGTCGATGAGAACACGCGCAACCTGCTGGTTCGCGCGACCCTGGCCAACCCGGAAGACAAACTGCTGCCAGGCATGTTCGCCAACCTGCTGATCCTGCTGCCCGACCCGCAACCCGAGGTGGTCGTGCCGGAAAGCGCAATCACCTACACCCTCTATGGCAACTCGGTGTACGTCGCCACGCCGAAGCAGGACAAGGACGGCAACCCCGTCACCGACGAAAAGGGCGAGCCACAGCTCAGCGCCGAACAGCGCACCGTACAGACCGGCGAACGCCGCGATGGGCTGGTGGTGGTCAGCAAAGGCCTCAAGGCCGGGGAGCAGGTGGTCACCGCCGGGCAGCTCAAGCTGACCCCTGGAGCGGCAATCCGGATTGGCCAGGACAGCGCGCTCAAGCCCGAACAGGGCGCACCGCGCAGCGACTGAGCAGGAGGCAGGCATGGCGTTCACCGACCCGTTCATCCGCCGCCCGGTGCTGGCCAGCGTGGTCAGCCTGCTGATCCTGCTGCTCGGTTTCCAGGCTTGGCACAAACTGCAGATCCGCCAGTACCCGAAAATGGAGAACGCCCTGATCACGGTGACCACCGCCTACCCCGGGGCCAACGCCGAGACCATTCAGGGCTACATCACCCAGCCGCTGCAACAGAGCCTGGCCAGTGCCGAAGGCATCGACTACATGACCTCGGTCAGCCGCCAGAACTTCTCGGTGATTTCCATCTACGCGCGCGTCGGCGCCGACAGCGACCGCCTGTTCACCGAACTGCTGGCCAAGGCCAACGAAGTGCGCAACCAGCTGCCGCAGAACGCCGAAGACCCGGTGCTCAGCAAGGAGGCCGCCGACGCCTCGGCACTGATGTACATCAGCTTCTACAGCAAGGATATGAGCAACCCACAGATCACCGACTACCTGTCGCGGGTGATCCAGCCCAAGCTTGCCACCTTGCCCGGCATGGCCGAGGCGGAAATCCTTGGCAACCAGGTGTTCGCCATGCGTATCTGGATCGACCCGGTGAAACTGGCCGGCTTCGGCCTGGCCGCCAGCGACGTGACCAATGCCGTGCGCCGCTACAACTTCCTCTCCGCCGCCGGCGAGGTGAAGGGCGAATACGTGGTCACCAGCATCAACGCGAGCACCGAGCTGAAATCGGCCGAAGCCTTTGCCGCCCTGCCGCTCAAGGTGTCCGGCGACAGCCGGGTACTGCTGGGTGATGTGGCACGTGTGGAAATGGGCGCGGAAAACTACGACACGGTCAGCTCGTTCGACGGCACGCCGTCTGTCTATATCGGCATCAAGGCCACTCCGGCAGCCAACCCGCTGGACGTGATCAAGGAAGTACGGCGCATCATGCCCGAGCTGGAGAGCCAGCTGCCTTCGGCGCTGAAGGTATCGATCGCCTACGACGCCACACTGTTCATCCAGGCCTCCATCGACGAAGTGATCAAGACCCTCGGCGAAGCGGTGCTGATCGTCATCGTGGTGGTGTTCCTGTTCCTCGGCGCCCTGCGCTCGGTGCTGATCCCGGTGGTGACCATTCCGCTGTCGATGATTGGCGTGCTGTTCTTCATGCAGATGATGGGTTACTCGCTGAACCTGCTGACGCTGCTGGCCATGGTGCTGGCCATCGGCCTGGTGGTGGACGACGCCATCGTGGTGGTAGAGAACATTCACCGGCACATGGAGGAAGGCAAGTCCCCCTTCGACGCGGCCCTGGAGGGCGCACGGGAGATCGCCATGCCGGTGGTGTCGATGACCATCACCCTGGCCGCGGTGTACGCCCCCATCGGTTTTCTCACCGGGCTCACCGGTGCGCTGTTCAAGGAGTTCGCCCTGACCCTGGCCGGGGCGGTGGTGATCTCCGGCATCGTCGCCCTGACCCTGTCGCCGATGATGTGCGCCCTGCTGCTGCGCCAGGAGCAGAACCCCAGCGGCCTGGCCCATCGGCTCGATGTGCTGTTCGACGGCCTCAAGCTGCGTTATCAGCGCGTGCTGCACGCTACCCTCGACAGCCGCCCGGTGGTACTGGTGTTCGCCGTGATCATCCTGTGCCTGATCCCGTTGTTGCTCAAGTTCACCCAGAACGAACTGGCGCCCAACGAGGACCAGGGCGTGATCTTCATGATGAGCAGCTCGCCACAGCCGGCCAACCTCGACTACCTGAATGCCTACACCGACCAGTTCACGCCGCTGTTCAAGAGTTTCCCCGAGTACTACTCGTCGTTCCAGATAAACGGTTTCAACGGCGTGCAGAGCGGCATCGGTGGCTTTCTGCTCAAGCCGTGGAACGAACGCCAACGCACGCAGATGGAGCTGCTGCCGCTGGTGCAGGCCAAACTCGAGCAGATCGGTGGGCTGCAGATCTTCGGTTTCAACCTGCCGTCGCTGCCGGGTACCGGCGAAGGCCTGCCGTTTCAGTTCGTGATCAACACCGCCGGGGACTACCCTGCCCTGCTGGAAGTCGCCCAGCGGGTCAAGCAGAGGGCGCAGGCATCAGGCAAGTTCGCTTTCCTCGACATCGACCTGGCCTTCGACAAGCCAGAAGTGGTGGTCGACATCGACCGGGCCAAGGCGGCGCAGATGGGTGTGTCCATGGATACGCTGGGCAGTACCTTGGCCACCCTGCTGGGCGAGGCTGAAATCAACCGCTTCACCCTCGAAGGCCGCAGCTACAAGGTGATTGCCCAGGTGGAGCGGCCCTTCCGGGACAACGCCGGCTGGCTGAACAACTACTACGTGAAGAACGAGCAAGGGCAGCTGCTACCGTTGTCGACGCTGATCACGCTCCGTGACCGGGCCCGCCCGCGCCAGCTCAACCAGTTCCAGCAGCTGAACTCGGCGATCATCCAAGGGGTGCCGATGGTCAGCATTGGCGAGGCGTTGCAGACGGTGCGCGATATCGCCCGGGAAGAAGCACCTGAGGGCTTTGCCTTCGACTATGCCGGGGCGGCCAGGCAGTACGTTCAGGAGGGCAGCGCCCTGTGGGTGACCTTCGGCCTGGCATTGGCGATCATCTTCCTGGTACTGGCCGCGCAGTTCGAGAGCTTCCGCGACCCGCTGGTGATTCTGGTGACCGTACCCTTGTCGATCTGTGGCGCGCTGCTTCCGCTGTTCCTGGGCATTTCCAGCATGAACATCTATACCCAGGTGGGGCTGGTGACCCTGATCGGCCTGATCAGCAAGCACGGCATCCTGATCGTCGAGTTTGCCAACCAGTTGCGAGAGGAACAGGGCTTGAGCATCCGCCAGGCCATCGAGGAGGCTGCCGCCATTCGCCTGCGGCCGGTGCTGATGACCACGGCGGCCATGGTGTTCGGCATGGTGCCGCTGATTCTGGCTACCGGTGCCGGGGCAGTCAGCCGGTTCGACATCGGCACGGTGATTGCCACCGGGATGTCGATCGGGACCTTGTTTACCCTGTTCGTGTTGCCGTGTATCTACACCTTGCTGGCACACAAATCAGCAGCCAAGGAGTCTGTTGTCGCCTGATCCGGCCCCTTCGCGGGCACGCCCGCTCCCACAGAGATAACGTACCCCTTGAGCAATGTGCTGGCCCTGCAGGAGCAACTGTCTTGCTCAATTTTAAGCTGGCGCGATCCGTGTGGGAGCGGGCTTGCCCGCGAAGAGCCGGTGAGGCACACAGAAAAAACAAAGGCCTCGCATCGGCGAGGCCTTTATCTTGCTCGAGCTGTATCAGCCAAATGGCCGTAGCCCCTGGCGCATTCCAAAGAGGAACAACAGCAGATCCTGGTCCGGCTCGGCCTTGTTCTGCTGCTTGACCGTATGCGGCACCGCGCATTGGCCAGCCTTGCTGAACACCACAGGCCGCGGCTCTTCCCAGGCAGCTACCGCCGCCGTGGTCACAGCCAACCCAGCCACCAGGAACAAAGCTCGAGCTATTTCTAGTTTCATTGCCCTAACCCTTTGACAGCGCTGCCAAACGCCATCTGGTAAAAATAGAGCAGCGTTTGCCATTCCGTGTCATTTAGCGACGAGTGGCGGCGCAGCTGACGCAGGTCGTTGCCCGCAGCCCGCTGACAGCTGATGCGTCGTCGGCACTTTTCCAGGTCCAGGAGTGCTACCTCGACGCGGGCCTGCTCACCTGCGCCGATGACCTTGATGAAGACGTGCTTGCCGTACAGGCAGCCATGCTGCCAATGCCCCAGGTGCATGCGCGCCAGGTTGTCGGCCAGGTCCTTGAGCATGCGTTCATGCACCACCTGGGGATAACGCTCGCGCGCACCTTCGGCATGCCAGGTGTCGAGCTCGACAAAGCCATCCAGCGCCTCGCTGACCAGCAGCGCACGCCATTGATGCTCAGGATCACGCTCGGCACCACAAAACACGATACGTGGCACGCGCACGCCGAGTTGTTCGAAGCTGTTCAGTGCATCGAGCTCGCGCAACACCGTCGGCCTGCCGAATGGGTGTAACAGGCTGCGATAGATATGGCCAACCTGACGCTTGGCATACAGCACCTTGCCGTTGCCATCCCTCAGACGTTGTACGCCACTTTCACCACCGCGCCGCTGGTTGGGTTCCTCGACCCATTCACCTTGCTGGCGCCAGTAATAATCGAACCGCGACTCCCCATTTTGGGCTACAGCCATCAAACACTACCCCTTACGCAATACATATACCCGCCACATGGCATAGAACGGCAGGAAGTCGAGGCGCTCCTGGATTCTGAAGCCGGCGGCCTTGAATTCTGCTTCAACCGTTTCTGCCGGTAACACGAAACGGTTCTGATAGCTGCCCTGCTCGCCGTTGGCACTGCGCTTTTGCTCGAGCTTCTGGCGGCGCCAAGCCTTGAAGTTACCGTCCACCCACAATGACAGGATTACGCTGTCACGGCTAACCCTTTGAAACTCGTCAAGAATGGTTTGGCGATGAGCCGCTTGGCCGATATGGTGAAACAGCCGCATGCAGAAAATGCTGTCGACTGAATTATCCGGCAAATCGATCGCGAACGCCGAAGTCTGCAAAGGGCGTACCCGCGCCACCACTTCTGGCGGTTGTGCGGCACAGGCGGTCTTGATCATCGCCTCGGAGTTATCGGCGCCGATGATCACCCGGTTCGGCTTTTCCGCCAGCAGCGGCCAGAATCGGCCCGCTCCGCAGGGCAGATCAAGGACCAGGCCCGGTTCGCCGGCCAGCGTCAGGGCCCGACGGGCGAGATGCTCGTCGCGCTTGTGGGACAGGCGTCGTGCCAGTCCATCCTGATGCTTGAGGAAATACGCTTGGGCATGTTGCTGGTCGTACTTCTCGGAAAATTCGAGTTTGATCGGGCTGCGCATCGAGAGGCTCCTATCTTCAATGCGCCTACCTTAGGTAACAAATCGTGGGAAACAGGTCATGCCAATGTGAAAATAACGTCACCAAACGGCAGGACTGTTTCATCATATTACAGGGTGGGATCGGTCTTTTCCGCACTCTGGCTCAGGTCCACCTGGAAGCGGCAGCCGTGCGGCGACGTCGAAGTCAATGTCACCCGCCAGCCTTGGTCATCGCAGATCCGCTGTACCAGCGACAGGCCCAAGCCGAGGCCTTCGCCACGCCGCTCCTCGCCACGCACGAAAGGCTGGAACATGGCCTCGCGCTTTTCCTCCGGGATACCCACGCCACTGTCTTCGACACTGAAGCCGTTGAGCTCCAGGCTCAGGCGGATATAACCGCTATCCGTGTAATGCGCGGCATTACGCAGCAGGTTGCCCATCACCGAGTGCAGGAAGGTGGCGTTGTACAGCAATGGGCCTGCACTGACCTGGCCATCATAGTAGAGCGCCAGGCCCTTCTGCTCGATGGTATCGCGCCACACCCCGATCAAGTCGTCGGCGACTTCGCGCAGGGTTGCCTGGGACGCCACGGCTCCCTGGTCACGCTGGGCACGCGCCAGCATCAAGAAGGTCTTGACCAGCTCGCGCATCTCTTCCGTGGCGCGGGCGATGCGCTCTACCTGGTTGCGCGAGCGGGTATCCAGATTGGGGTTTTCCATCAGCAGTTCGCACGAGGTGGCCAGCACCATCAGCGGTGTGCGCAGCTCATGGCTGACATCGCTGGTGAACAAGCGCTCGCGGGTCAGTGCATCACGCAGCCGGCCGAGGGTATCGTCGAACGCCGCCGCCAACTGGCCGACTTCGTCGGCCGCGTAGTCCGGTGCCAAAGGCGGCGCCAGGCCGAGCAACTGGTCACGATGGCGAACCTGGCGCGCCAGGCGGATGACCGGTGCCATGACCCTGCGCGCCAGTAACCAGCCGAGCACCACGGCCAGTACCAGGCTGAGCACGAAGCCCACCACCACCACGGCGAACAGCACCCGCTCGCGCTCTTCGAAATCGCTTTGGTCCTGCAGCAGTACGTAGCGGCGACCATCGACGATCTCGACCATCGCGTGGTAGGACAACTGGTCGCGGAATACTTCATGGAAGCCCACATCGAGGTGGCGCAAGTCCTTGGGCAGCTCGAAATCATCGCGCCCGCCACTGAAGTAGAAAAGCTGGTCAGGCCGTGGCCGGTGGCTCCAGTCACTGACGCTGTCCATGCGCAGCAGGCGCTGCAGGTCGCCGCCGAGCACCGATGAGATCAGGCGCTCCTCAACCAAATGCACGGTGGCGACGATACCGAAGGCGAAGGCGCCGGCCACCAGCGCGCTCATCAACGCAAAGGCGATGATGATGCGCTGGGCAAGGCTTTGCTTAAACTCCATCGCGGCCCTCGGCGAGGCGATAGCCGACGCCATGGACGGTATGCAGCAGCGGTTTTTCAAACGGTTTGTCGATCACTTGGCGCAGCTGGTGCACATGGCTGCGCAGGCTGTCGCTATCAGGGCAATCATCACCCCACAGGGCTTCTTCCAGCACTTCGCGCCGCAGCACGTGCGGGCTTTTCTGCATCAGTACGGCGAGCAGCTTGAGGCCGACCGGGTTGAGCTTGAGCAGGCGGCCCTGGCGGGTCACTTCGAGCGTATCGAGATCGTAGCTCAGGTCCGCGACCTGCAGGGTACGGCGCCCGCCGCCCTGGGCCCGGCGCAGCACCGCTTCGATGCGCGCGGCCAGTTCGGACAAGGCAAAGGGCTTGAGCAGGTAATCATCGGCACCAGAGCGGAAGCCTTGCAGGCGATCGTCCAGCTGGTCGCGGGCCGTGAGCATGATCACCGGGGTGTCACGGCGGGCATCCTCGCGCAGGCGCTTGCACAGGGTATAGCCATCGATACCGGGCAGCATGATGTCGAGCACGATCAGGTCGTAATGCTCGGTGGCGGCCAGGTGCAGGCCCGACAGACCATCCTGGGCGCAGTCGACGGTGTAGCCTTTCATGCCCAGGTAATCGGCAAGGTTGGCAAGAATATCGCGGTTGTCTTCAACCAAAAGAATACGCATCGGGTTCTCCTGTGCGGCGCTTCGCTACGGTGCGCGGCAGGCGCAGCTTAAGGCCATCGCCGGTACTGTGCCAGCCCTGGGGCAAATTCAGCGAACTTGACAGTTTTTTCACTGATCCTTCACGGACAGAGAATAGCGGGCGCATGACAATGCCCGGTCTTTTTACCCCCTGGAGCTGTCATGCAACAACGCACTCGTCCGCGTCCGATCAACCTCTGGCTGTACCTGGGCATACCGCTGGCGGTTGCCGCGACCCTGCTCCTGCTGGAACTGACCTCGGTCGACATGGACGTCGCCAACCTGTTCTACGACCCCGCCGCCGGGCAGTTCATCGGGCGTCACAGTTATCTGCTGGAAACCGTCATGCATGACCGGGTGAAGCAAGGCGTGATCCTGCTTGGCCTGATCTCGCTGGGCGCGTTCGCCTCGAGCTTCTTCTGGAAGCGCCTGTTCAGCTGGCGCCGCGAGCTGGGTTGCCTGGTGCTGGCGCTGGGGCTTTCAACCGCCTTCGTCACGCCGCTGAAGAAGGTGACCCAGGTGCAATGCCCTTGGAGCCTGACCCAGTTCGGCGGCAAGGAAACCTACAGCAAGCTGCTGGAACATCGCCCGGCAACCGACAAGCCAGGCCTGTGCTGGCCAGGTGGGCATGCCGCCACCGGTTTCTGCCTGTTCGGCCTGTTCTTCATGCTGCGTGATCGCAAGCCGAAGCTGGCGCGGGTGGCGTTCGGGGTGGCTTTGGTGGCGGGCTCGGCGCTGGGGCTGGGGCGGATGCTGCAGGGGGCGCACTTCCTGTCGCATAACGTGTGGACCGCCGTGTTCTGCTGGTTGATTGGCCTGGGCTCGTATTACCTGGTGCTGTACCGCAAGGGCATGGTCGAGGTGCCAGCCGCCGAGCATCGCGTCGCCTGAAAATGAAAAAGCCCCGCACTAGGCGGGGCTTTTTCTTGGTGCAGGGGGTAAGGCTGGCTTACATCATGCCGCCCATGCCACCCATGCCGCCCATGTCAGGCATGCCAGCAGCTGGCTTGTCTTCCGGCAGGTCGGCAACCATGGCTTCGGTGGTGATCATCAGACCCCCGATCGAAGCTGCGGCTTGCAGAGCCGAACGGGTGACCTTGGCTGGGTCGAGGATACCCATCTCGATCATGTCGCCGTATTCGCCGGTAGCGGCGTTGTAGCCGTAGTTGCCCGAACCTTGCTTGACCTTGTCAGCGACAACGCTTGGCTCGTCGCCGGCGTTGGCAGTGATCTGGCGCAGCGGCGCTTCTACAGCGCGACGCAGCAGGGCGATACCGACGTTCTGGTCTTCGTTGTCGCCTCTGAGATCGGCAATGGCTGCCAGGGCGCGAACCAGGGCAACACCACCGCCAGGCACCACGCCTTCTTCGACGGCAGCACGGGTAGCGTGCAGGGCGTCTTCAACGCGGGCTTTCTTCTCTTTCATTTCAACTTCGGTGCCAGCACCGACCTTGATCACGGCAACACCGCCAGCCAGCTTGGCCAGACGCTCTTGCAGCTTCTCACGGTCGTAGTCCGAAGAGGTTTCTTCGATCTGGGCACGGATCTGCTTGACGCGAGCTTCGATGTCGGCGTCAACGCCAGCACCGTCGATGATGGTGGTGTTTTCCTTGGACAGGATGACGCGCTTGGCGTTGCCCAGGTGCTCCAGGGTGGTGGTTTCCAGGGTCAGGCCGATTTCTTCGGAGATGACCTGGCCGCCGGTCAGGACGGCGATGTCCTGCAGCATGGCCTTGCGGCGGTCGCCGAAGCCCGGGGCCTTGACCGCAGCAACCTTGACGATGCCGCGCATGTTGTTGACTACCAGGGTAGCCAGGGCTTCGCCTTCCACGTCCTCGGCAACGATCAGCAGCGGACGGCCGGCCTTGGCAACGGCTTCCAGAACTGGCAGCAGCTCACGGATGTTGGAGATCTTCTTGTCGACCAGCAGCAGCAGCGGGCCTTCCAGCTCGGCAACCATGGTGTCCGGCTTGTTGACGAAGTATGGCGACAGGTAGCCACGGTCGAACTGCATGCCTTCTACTACGGACAGTTCGTTTTCCAGGCCCGAGCCTTCTTCAACGGTGATCACGCCTTCTTTACCGACTTTTTCCATGGCTTCGGCGATGATTTCACCGATGGAGTTGTCGGAGTTGGCGGAGATGGTGCCTACCTGAGCGATGGCCTTGGAGTCGGCGCATGGCTTGGACAGGTTCTTCAGCTCGGCGACAACGGCGGCGGTGGCCTTGTCGATGCCGCGCTTCAGGTCCATCGGGTTCATGCCGGCAGCGACGGCCTTGAGGCCTTCGTTGACGATGGCCTGAGCCAGAACGGTAGCGGTGGTGGTGCCGTCACCGGCAGCGTCGTTGGCCTTGGAAGCAACTTCCTTGACCAGCTGGGCGCCCATGTTTTCGAAGGCGTCTTTCAGCTCGATTTCTTTGGCGACGGAAACGCCGTCCTTGGTGATGGTCGGAGCGCCGAAGCTCTTGGCCAGCACTACGTTACGGCCTTTCGGGCCGAGGGTCGCTTTTACTGCGTCAGCCAGAACGTTGACACCAACCAGCATTTTCTTACGAGCGGAATCGCCGAATTTTACGTCTTTAGCAGCCATGATCGTTTAATCCTTGAAAATCTTTGGAGTAACGGGAAGTCGGGGAAAATCAGCCTTCGATAACGGCGAGGATTTCGTTCTCGGCCATGATCAGCAGGTCTTCGCCATCGACTTTCACGGTGTTGCTGCCCGAGTAAGGGCCGAATACCACTTTGTCACCGACTTTAACGGCCAGCGCACGTACTTCGCCGTTTTCCAGAACGCGACCGGTGCCAACTGCAACGACTTCACCGCGGTTTGGTTTTTCTGCGGCCGAACCCGGCAGGACGATACCGCCAGCGGTTTTCGATTCTTCTTCGCTGCGACGGATGACTACGCGGTCATGCAGAGGACGAAGCTTCATTGTCGATCTCTCCCAAATAGTGGTTTTCATCGGCCGGTACGAAACCGGCGGGTTAATGCAATCCGGCGATGCCGGGGGTGGCCCGCAAAGGGCGAACCACCTTTGTCATGACTGGTGTTACCACCAGAAACCTTGCGGTGACCACATACATGAGGCCGCCATATGCAATTACAAGGCTTGATATGCAAAAAATTTCAGGGCACTCAAAAAGACCGAGGCCGCTTGCGCGGCCCCGGAAGATACAGTTCTGATTATTGATCGCGGCGCTCGTACTCGCCTTCGATCACGTTCGGCCGATGGCCGCCGTCACGCGGCGGTGCCTGGAACGGCTCGTCCTGGAACGCACGCTGGCGCATGGCCTGGGCTTCGGCGCGTTGGCGCATCTTGCGCGCCGCCAGATGGCGGGTGAACGGCAGCAGGCACAGCAGGCCCAGCACATCGCTGATGAAGCCGGGCAACAGCAGCAAACCACCACCCACGGCCAGCATCAGGCCCTGGAACATGTCCTCGGCGGGCAGTTCGCCGCGCTGCAGGCTTTCACGGGCACGCAGGGCGGTGGCGAGGCCGGCCACGCGGACCACCAGCACACCAAATGCAGAGCCGGCGATGATCAGCAGCAGCGCCGGAAAGAAACCGATGGCGCCGGCAACCTTGACGAAAACGAACAACTCCAGCACCGGAAACAGGAGAAACAGCAGTAGAAAAGCACGCATCAAAGCATTCCTCGTCGGAAGAGACCCTTCCTGTAAGACCTACAGATGGATGCATGCGCTCGCTATTTCAAGCCTCGACTTCACTCGCAGTCGGCCATTGGTCGGCGCGCGCCAGCAGAACCAGGGCTTCGCGGACTTGTGTCGGAGTGTTGCAAGGCGCGGGAAATGCCAACCAGTAGATGCCCTGGCCGATACGCAGGTGCATGCCTTCGCTGTCGATGCCGACCATCTGTGCCGGCACGCTGCGCGGCAGGTCGCTCAGCGCGACATAATGAGCGATGGCATTGGCATGGTCGCTGTTCATGTGGTCGATCATGCTCGCCTCGGCCTTGCCCGCAAAGGGATTGGCCAGGGTGACCTGGTCGAGCCAGTGGATCGCACCGAAGCCGCCAATGTAGCGATGACGCACCGGCTGTAAGACCCAGAAGTCGAAATCATGGGCCTTGTGGTAGTTGGCGGCATCGGGGAAGTAGCGGTAGTAGCGCTCGGCGGCGGCCTCGATGGCAGCCTCGTCGACCAGCTTGTGCGCCTCGGCCATCACCGTCAGGCGGCCGACGGCTTGCACGTCTTCAGCTTCGCGCTCGCCGACCAGCAGCGAGCATTTGGGGTCTTTCTGCAGGTTGTGAGTGTGCTGGGCGATGCGGCTGATCAGGATCAGCGGATTGCCCTGGGCATCCAGGCAGTACGGCACCACTGATCCGAACGGGAAGCCAGGCATGGACTTGGAATGGGTCGAAAGCACGCCGCGGTATTCCTTGAGCAGCAGTTCCCGGGCGGGACGAATGGCGTTGGTACTCACGTGAAGGCGGCTCCTGACGGCGGACTGGATGCTGACAAGATAAGCATTGTCAGCTGCCAGCGCCAATGGGGCTGCTGTGCAGTCCCCGACGATTTACCAGGCCACACCGAACCCTGCGGTATAGCGGGTCTTGTCCAGATCGCTGTCGCGCGTCCCGGTGATGATGTCCTTTTCTGCCTTGAGGTTGAGCGAAGCCCATTCGGTGACCTTGTAGCGCAGCCCCACTTCGGCATCCAGCGCGTAGTCGGCCACGCCGCCCAGCGGTTTGGCGAACTCGCCATTGGTGAACAGCTGGACGTTCTTGCCGATCAGGTAGCGGGTATAGTCCCACTTCACCGCTGCCGAGTAGAAGTTGTCCTTGGCGCCGTCCTGGTACTCGAAATCAATACGGTTGATCAGCGAGCCCAGCGAGAACGCGCCCAGTTCATCGTCCCAGAACTGGTAGCCAGGGCCGGTACCAATCGTGCGCTGGCGGGAGAGGTCTTCGATGCGGTCGCGCTTGTACTCCATGCGCCCCTGCCAGAACCACTTCTCGGTGATGAAGCGGTCGAGCGCGTATTCGGCGCTCCAGTTGTCGGTGGTGGTGACGTCGTCCTTGGATTCGCGGTTGTATTCGCCTTCGGCATTGTGCCGCCAGCGACCGTGGCGGGCAGTAGTCTTGAAGTCGACGTCGTAGTCATCGCTGTCTGTCTCGGCACGCTTGTAGTCCATGGCGACGTCGACGTTGCCTTTCCAGATGAAGTCCTCGACCAGCGGTTTTGGCTTCATGATCTGCTGGACACTGGCGAGGTCGACCGTCTTCGGCGCATCGCCGTTGGCCAGGGT
The DNA here is from genome assembly GCF_002759075.1 of Pseudomonas sp. 382. Lineage (NCBI taxonomy): Bacteria > Pseudomonadati > Pseudomonadota > Gammaproteobacteria > Pseudomonadales > Pseudomonadaceae > Pseudomonas > Pseudomonas sp. 382. The sequence goes on along the minus strand of NZ_PEMX01000044.1, from coordinate 3,984 downwards.
CACCTTGCCTGGCTCGGCAGCCTTCAGCGACTTGGCCTTCTCGCCGCTATAGGCGTCCTGCTTGACCAGCAGTTCCTGGTCGCTCTCCAGGGTCTGGACCTGTTTCCAGTCCAGCGAGATCGAGCCGCCATAGGGGGTTTCCAGCAGCAGCTTGCCACCGTCGAATACACGGATCTTGCCGCTGAGCCGGTCGCCGTTCTTCATCCACACGGTGTCGGCGAACACCGGACTGGCGCACAGGGAAGCGGTCAACAGGCAAAGCAAGGATCTAGAATACATAAGCGCGCTACAGGTTCGATTTGACGAAAAAAGCCGGGCATTATCCAGATACCACCGACCAGAGCAAGGACTGACCCAGGAGCATGCCGTTGAGTTCAACTCTCATTTGCCGCAACCATTCGTCCGGTTTCATCCCAGGCTAGGGCAGCCCTGATGTCTGAGGGATATGAGCACACCCTGGCATCGCCCGAAGCCCGACGAACGGCGCTGTATTCGGTGCTTGGCCAGGTACCAGAGGGCAAGGTGGTCAGCTACGGCGAGCTCGCCGAGCTGGCGGGGCTTGGGCGGGCGGCACGTTGGGTCGGGCGTATCCTTGGGCAGTTGCCAGCCGACACGCGCCTGCCCTGGCACCGGGTACTCGGTGCTGGCGGGCGGCTGAGCCTGGCGCTGGGCACGCCTTCGGGCGATGAACAGCGGGCCAGACTGCGCGCAGAGGGCGTGAATGTGACCAATAATCGTGTGGATCTGACGCTCCATGGCTGGCGTCCGATGGAGCACAGCGGTTAGAGTGCGCGCTTTGTTTTCGCAAATTTGAGGCAGATGTTGGCCCATGCCCCGTAAAACCTGGCGCGCTGCGCTTGCTGCCTATGCCAGCCCGTCAACCTTGGTACTTTTGCTGCTGGGCTTTGCCGCCGGCCTGCCCTACATGCTGGTGTTCTCGACCCTGTCGGTGTGGCTGCGTGAAGCCGGCGTGGCCCGTGAAACCATTGGCTACGCCAGCCTGATCGGCCTGGCCTATGCCTTCAAATGGGTCTGGTCACCGCTGCTCGACCAGTGGCGCCTGCCGCTGCTTGGCGGCCTGGGGCGACGACGCTCATGGCTGTTGCTGTCGCAATCGCTGGTGGTGATCGGGCTGGTCGGCATGAGCTTGTGCGACCCGCAGCAACACCTTTCCTGGCTGATCGCCCTGGCGGTGCTGGTGGCCTTTGCCTCGGCCACCCAGGACATCGCCGTGGATGCCTATCGCCTGGAGATTGCCGACGACCAGCGCCAGGCGGCCCTCGCCGCCAGCTACATGGCCGGCTACCGGGTTGCCGCCCTGCTCGCGACAGCAGGCGCGCTGTTCTTCGCTGAATGGTTCGGCTCCACCGGTTTCAGCTACCTGCACAAGGCCTGGGCCGGTACTTACGTGCTGTTCGGTGTGTTGATGCTACCGGCACTGTTCACCACCCTGGTGATGCGTGAACCAGCGGTGCCAATGCGCACCCAGCTGTCGGCCGCACGCTATGGCCTGATGCATCAGATGGCCTCGGTGTTCGTGCTGATCATCCTGTTGGTGTCGGTGCCGGCCAGCTTTACCCAGATGTTCAACACCGGCTGGTCAAGCGTCATTTCCGGCGATGCGACGCCTCTCGACCTGCTGCTGGAAGACCGTGCCTTCCTGCGCCTGATCCTGTACGTGCTGCTGACCTGGGCCTGCCTTTCGAGCATGGGCCGGCGTGGCCTGGCCCCGGTACTGACACCGGTGCACGACTTCATCTCCCGCTACCGCTGGCAGGCCCTGTTGCTGCTCGGCCTGATTGCCACCTATCGCATGTCGGACACGGTCATGGGCGTCATGGCCAACGTGTTCTACATCGACATGGGCTTCACCAAGGACCAGATCGCCAGCGTCAGCAAGGTTTTCGGCCTGATCATGACCCTGGTCGGTGCAGGCGTCGGCGGCTTGCTGATCGTGCGTTTCGGCATCCTGCCGATCCTGTTCATCGGCGGCGCGGCCTCGGCGGCCACCAACATCCTGTTCCTGATGCTGGCCGACATGGGGCCGAACCTGGAAATGCTGGTGGTGACCATTTCGCTGGACAACTTCAGCTCGGGCCTGGCGACATCGGCGTTCGTCGCCTACCTGTCGAGCCTGACCAACCTGAAGTTCTCGGCCACGCAATATGCCTTGCTCAGTTCGATCATGCTGTTGCTGCCACGCCTGATCGGCGGCTATTCAGGGGTGATGGTGGAGAAGTACGGGTATCACGACTTCTTCCTGATCACTGCCTTGCTGGGCGTGCCCACGCTGATCCTGATCGCGCTGCACTGGCGCCAGGAAGTGAGCCGGGGAAAGCAGGTGCCGGCGGATAACCCGGCGGCCGAGCAGCCCTGATCCTTCTCCGCTGCCTGTACCGGCCTCTTCGCGGGTGAACCCGCTCGCACAAGGTTCCCCACTTGCCTTGAAAGCAGGGGTGTACCTGTGGGTTCACCCGCGAAAGGGCCGGCAAAGGCAACGACAGTTATTGAGCGGCGGCACTTTCCCCAGGCCGCCCTCCTACCACGAACCAGAGCGGCCAAAGTGCCAGGGCACCTGCAACGCCAGCCGCGAGGGCAAATTGCAACAGGCTCGCCCCCGCCCCGATCATCGCCAGAACCGCCCCGCCCAGCCCCAGCAAGGCAATGGTGATCATCCCCAGCATCGCCGACACCAGCCCCTTGCTTTGCTCGCTGGCGAACAGCGTCATGCGGTACAGCACCGCATTGGCCACGCCCAGCCCCAACGCATACAGCGACATGCCAGCGACCACGCTGGTCACCGTCGGCCACAACCAGGTCGCCAGCACCATCAGGCACAAGCCGGCCAGGTACGGCCCAAGCGCGCCGCGCACCAAGGCCGGCAGCGGGTAGCGGTCGGCAATGCGGTTGATGATCAGGTTGCCCAGGATCAGCCCACCAAACACCGGCAACTGCCACAGCGCATAGGCCATCGTACTCAGCCCCTCATCGTGGATCAGCAGCACCGGCGACAGGCCGATCCAGCCAATCAGCGGCAAGCCCACCAGACCCAGCGCGGCACTGCCGGCAACGAACTTGCGGTTGGCCAGCAACTGGCCGTAACCGACGAGCAGTGGCAGCAGGTGGATAGGGGTGAACGGCAGACGTGAACCATCGCGACGCTCCACTCCGAGGGTTTCCGGCATCAGCCGATGCAGCAGCAACCAGCACAACACCGCGCCGATGGCAAAGGCTACGAACAGCCAGCGCCAGTCCAGCCATTGCAGCATGAGGGTACCGACCAGCGGGCCGAGCAGCGGCGACAGCAGGGCGATGTTGGCCAGCAACGCCATCATGCGCACCGCGTCCGCTTCACTGAACGACTCGTTCAGTGCCGGGTAGCTGACCGTCACCACGAAGCCCAGGCCGATGCCCTGCAACAGGCGCAGCAGGTTGAACAGGCCGATGTCCTGCACCCAATAGGTGGCCAGACAGGCGCCGCCGAAAAACGCGCAGCCGGCCAGCAACAGTGGACGGCGCCCATAGCGGTCGGCCAGCGGGCCGATCAGCCATTGCAGCACCACGCCGCCGAGCAGGTACAGATTGAGTGCATGGGGGATGTACTCGGGGCTGGCATTCAGGTGCTCGACAACCACCGGCATGGCCGGCATCACGGCGTCACTGGCCAGGTAGGTGAGCAGCTCGAACAGGGCCAGGGTCAGGCCGAACAGCAGAGCCCGAAGCGGAGTGATGTACAGCAGTGGTTTCATGATGGTGTATCAGGTGCAGGCTGGGGGACAGGCTATATGCCAGAAATGCCGGGGAATTGCTGTGAACAAGTGTAAGGGAACAGAAATAGCCGGGGCCGCTTCGCGCCCCTTCGCGGGCACGCCCGCTTGTATGGTTAGACTTGAAGGGGTGGTGGGACTAAATGCCCGATTCTGACTGTTAGCAGCAGTACAGACCGTGGGAGACATCGCCCCACCCCTTCCACCAAAGCGCCGA
>NZ_PEMX01000043.1:0-34460 GCF_002759075.1 Pseudomonas sp. 382 | reverse complement strand
ACTCAAGCTCTGGTAATCCTGGCTAGAAAGCTCGCGCGGGTGGCATTCGCCCTGATGAAAAATCAGGACGAATACGTCACCAAAGGTGGGAAACTGGCTTGCTGAAAACCATAGAATCTCCCACAGGGACTGCACAGGTAGTGAAAGCTGTGCGATCCCTGTGGGAGCGGGTTCCCTGCGAAGAGGCCGGTACAGAATAACCCGGCTCGCCGGTCAGAACTTGTAGGTTGCAGCCAGATACGTCTGAGCACTGCTGGTCAGACGCAAGGTGCCCTCCTTCGGCCCGCCACTGGCGCCCACTTCGGTAGCAGCATTGGTACGCAGGTAGCGATACCCCAGCTCCATCGACGCATTGTCGGTGATTTCCTGGATCACACCGGCCTGCAAGCCGACAGCATAGCCGTAGTCGGTATCCCGGCTGGCGCCCGGCGAATCCTGAGTCAGCTTGGTCATGCCCAGGCTGCCACCGCCGAACAGCTTGGTGGTGTCCCCCACCGGCAGCAGCAAGTCATAGCTGCCGAGCAGGTTTTCCTGGCGCAGCTTGTAGCCGCTGTGGTCGCCGGAAACGTTGTCATAGGTCATGTAGTAGCGGGCCTGATCATTGATCTTGCCCAGTCGCACACCCCAGGTATCGTCCTTGCCGATGATGCCGTCGGCGTTCAGGTGATCGGTGTTGCTCTGCAGCAGGCCGGACTTGCGTACTTTGTCGCTGGTCTGGCCGTAGGTGAGGCTGGCGAAGGTGTCATCGGCGGCCTGGGCAGTGGTCATGCCAGCGGCGCACACGGCCATGGCAGCGAGCAGGGTGTTGAAGGTTTTCATGACTTCTTACTCCAGTTGAATGCGCTGTTGCGGTCTGGAAGCTAGAGTAAGCAGGGTGCCCTGAACCGCGGCTGAACCCTGACTGAACCGCGGCTGAACGATTCGTGTGCAAACAAGGAGTAGTCAACATGCGCGCCCTGCTGGCCCTGATTCTGATGTGCAGCACCGCCTTCGCCCAAGCGGCGGTGCAGACCCGCGAGATTCGTTACCAGGACGCCGACGGCACTGCGCTGATCGGCTATTACGCTTACGACGACGCCGTCAAGGGCGAACGCCCGGGCGTGCTGGTGGTGCACGAGTGGTGGGGGCTGAACGACTACGCCAAACGCCGTGCTCGCGAGCTCGCCGCGCTGGGCTACAGCGCGTTGGCCATCGATATGTATGGCGAAGGCAAGCACACCGAGCACCCGCAGGACGCCCAGGCGTTCATGGCCGAGGCGATGAAGGACCCGTCGGCATCGGCCAAGCGCTTTGACGCCGGCTTGGACCTGCTGAAGAAACAGCCCTATACCGACAGACACAAGCTCGGCGCGGTCGGTTACTGCTTCGGTGGCAAGGTGGTGCTGGATGCCGCGCGCCGGGGCGCACGACTGGATGGCGTGGTCAGCTTCCATGGTGCACTGGCCACCCAGACACCGGTCACCCAGCCTGGTGTGGTACGCGCCTACCTGCTGGTCGAGCACGGGGAGGCTGACAGCATGGTCACCCCGCAGCAGGTGGATGCCTTCAAGAAGGAGATGGACGCGGCGAAGGTCAACTACCAGTTCGTCAGCATCCCGGGGGCCAAGCATGGGTTCACCAACCCGGATGCAGACCGCCTGAGCCATGGCGATCATGGCGGGCCTGACATCGGCTACAACGAGGCGGCAGACAAGCGGTCCTGGGCCGACATGCAGGCGTTCTTCAAGCAAGTGTTCAAGTAAAGCTCGCTGGGCCGCCGTGCGGCCCCGGCTCCCACGCAAGCCTCGCGGCTGGCACAATACCCGCCATGAACACACTCCCTGCCTGCTGCGCCCCGCTCCAGCACCACTGGCCCCTGCCCCGCCCACTGCCCGGCGCAGTGCTGGTCAGCTGTGCCTTCGACCCGGCCCACCTTGCCGCCGATGACTTCCAGCGCGTCGGCATCGTGCCCAGTCCCAGCCTGCAGCGTTCGGTGGCCAAGCGCCAGGCCGAGTACCTGGCCGGCCGCGTTTGCGCGCGCGCTGCACTGCAGCGCCTGGATGGCCGCGACTACGTGCCCGGCACCCATGAGGACCGCTCGCCGATCTGGCCCACGGGTATCCACGGATCGATCACCCACGGCAAAGGCTGGGCCGCTGCGGTGGTCGCTGCCGAGGGCGCCTGCCGTGGCCTGGGCCTGGACCAGGAAGCGCTGCTGGATGACCAGCGCGCCGAGCGGCTCATGGGCGAGATCCTGACGCCCGCCGAACGCGAACGGCTGGCTCCTGGCCAGCTGGGCCTCACGGTCACCCTGACCTTCTCGCTCAAGGAAAGCCTGTTCAAGGCCCTCTACCCGCTGACCCGGCAGCGCTTCTATTTCGAACATGCCGAAGTGCTGGCGTGGTCCGCCGATGGCCTGGCGCGTTTACGGCTGCTTACTGACCTGTCGCCGCAGTGGCGACACGGCGCCGAAGTCGAAGGCCAGTTCTGCTTGCAGGACGGCCACCTGCTCAGCCTGATCAGCGTCTGAGCCTTACTGCGGAGCCTGTTCACGCGGCCAGCTGAGGCTGAAGCAGGCCCCGCCCAGCGCCTCGCTGCGCCCCACCGTGGCCCGGCCTGCGTGCCAGTAGATGATCCGCCGCACGATCGACAGGCCCAGGCCATGCCCGCCGGAAGCGCGGGTGCGACTGTCATCGAGCCGGGTGAAGGGGGTGAAGATGCGATCCCATACACCCTCGGGGATCCCCGGGCCATCGTCTTCGACATCGATGCGGCAACGCTGCTGGCCCAACTGGTAGCTCAGGCGCACTTCACTGCTGGCGTGGCGCAAGGCATTGCTCACCAGATTCTGCAGCGCACGATGCAGGTAGCGCGGTTCGGCCTCGACCCAGCAGCCGTCGCTGGCCTGGCAGGCCCCGCGCAGTAAACGGACCTTGCTGTTGAGCGGCGCCAGTTCTTCAATCACCCGATCGAGCAAGGCATCCAGTTCGACCCGCTGGAACTTCAGCGCCGGGGCGCCCTGCTCCAGCCGCGCATAGGTGAGCATTTCGTCGACCAGCTGGTCCAGGTCCTGGATATCACCATCCATGCCGGCCAGGTGCTTGGCGCGGGCCTGCTCGGTGGGCGCACTTTCGATCATCTCCAGGCCAAAGCGCAGGCGTGCCACCGGGGTGCGCAGTTCATGCGACACCGCACGCACCAGTTCGCGCTGCATGTTCAGCGAACGTTGCAGGTGCTCGGCCATGCCATTGAATGCCGCAGCCAGGCGCCCCACCGAATCGGCATCACCGGCCGGCACGCGGGTGTCCAGGCTGCCTTGGGCGATACGCGTGGCGGCGATTTCCATGCCTGACACGCGCCGCTCCAGCTGGCGCACCAGCAGGTACACCACCAGGCCGATGAGGCAAAGGCCAAGAAAGGCAATCAGGATCAGCAACTGCGGCGGATAAGGGTTGAGTTGATAGAGCGGACCGATCTCCAGCACCAGCGGCGAACCTGGCAGCCCGGCGAACACACGGATGGAGTCACCATCGCGCCCCAGCGCCATCACCGTATCCCCCTCCTCCACCCGGCGCCGCTGGTCGTCGTCCAGGCCGACCCGCTCGATGCGCTGCAGGGCGACGCCGAAGCCGAAGCCCTTGCTCTGGGTGATGTCCGCCAGGCGCTGCTGCTGCTCGGTCACCGGATAGCGCACCAGCTCATCGGCCAGCAGATAAAGCGTGGCACGCGCCAGCTGCTCGCTGACCTGCTTGACCTGAGCCACCAGCATCAGGTCCTCCTGGCCGACCTTGCGCAGTACCTGGGCGGCGTGTGGCCCGGTCTTTTCCACCACCACCAGGCCACGGTTCAGGCGAGCGCGCTGGCCGCCATCGAGGGTACGCGCCGACATCGGCTGCAGCGCCAGCGGCACGCCCAGCAAGCGCTCCCACATCAACAGCGAGCGCTTGCGCTCGGTGTCGTTCTGCTGCGCCAGGTTGTCGGCCATCAGGCTGAACGTGCCCTGGGCCAGGCGTTCGCGGTGCTGGGCCGCGCGCACTTCGTTGACCCAGTGCAGGCTGAGCGCGCCGAGCAGCGCCACCAGCACCAGCACCGCGAGCATGCCGCCGTAGATGCGCAGGAAAATCGAGCGGTTCATGGGGCATCGCCGACGAACAGGTAGCCCTTGCTGCGCAGCGTCTTGATCAGCCGCGGGTGGATCGGGTCGTCGCCGATCTTGGGGCGAATCCTGGAAATGCGCACGTCGATGGAACGGTCCTGGCCGTCGTAGCCGACCCCGCGCAAGGCGGTGAAGATCTGCTCACGCGACAGCACCCGCCCGGCGTTGCTGGCCAACAGCCATAGCAGGTCGAATTCAGCGCCGGTGAGGTCGATCTGCTGCGCGCCGAGCCAGGCCTCGCGCAGGCGATTGTCGATGCGCAGCGCACCGAAGGCCAGGTCATGGCGCTTGGACTCTGGGCTTTCACTGCGCCGCAGCAGGGCCTGGATCCGTGCCAGCAGCAAACGCGGACGCACCGGCTTGCACACGTAGTCGTCAGCCCCCAGATCCAGCCCCTGGACCTGATCGAGTTCGTCGCTGCGGGCCGTCAGCATCAGGATCGGGCCGGGGTACTGGCCACGTACGCGACGGCAGATGCTCAGCCCGTCTTCGCCGGGCAGCATCAGGTCGAGGATCACCAGGTCTGGTTGGCTGTCGACGATGCGGCGCGCGGCGCGGGCGCCATCGCCCTCGACGGCAACCTCGTAACCGTTGGCCTGCAGGTATTCGGCGGTGAGTTCGGCCAGGCGCTGGTCGTCTTCGACGATGAGGATGCGATTGCTGGGTTGGTCCATGGCCCCTGCCTTTGGATTATTGTTTTTCTGTCGGTACCGGCCTTTAACCAAAAGGCAACATCACCCCCGGATACTACGTGCCGCCCGCCAGTACTGCCAACCTGCCCGCCGGTAGCCTCGACTGAACCGTTTTTTGTGGTAGGGTGCGCGCCCGAAAAATTGTGGCTGCGGGCAGCAGCCCTGTGAAAAATAGTGCAAACCTCTTGGCACAAGGCCTACAGGGAATACCCACTATTCACTCACAAAGTACGCACAACTTATCCACAGGCGATTGCCTTGCAAAGCCCCCAAGACCGCATTATCTTGTATCCCTATCGCAACGAACCACTAGATGTTGGGGTTGACCTTTCGTCACCAACACCAGTCAGCGCAGAAATTCAAGCGATATTTCTGGCAGAACTTTACGTGGTTTCATCAGCCAAACCGCTCCAGCGGAAGCATTGAGAGCAACAGCCTTCGGGGTCATCCCGTTGAGCATTTGACTTCGGCCAGGGAGCGGCAGGTTATTGCCCCTTATTCCTGATCTGTCCCGAAGTCGGTACGCCCGAGCGGGTGGATGCGCGTGCATGACGCATCCTCGCCAAGGCCATCGAGCAAGTGGACGGAACGGTGGGCGCCCAAAAGGCGCCTGAACACTATAGAAACTGTGGAGACACCCACCCATGCAAACCGACACAACTCGCGAGAACCCGCAGGCTTTGGCGCCGCAGGCCGCCGATTCCAACCAGGATCTGGCCGCCACCGCTCCGGGCCAACTGCGCGTGATCAAGCGCAACGGCACTGTCGTCCCCTACACCGACGACAAGATCACCGTGGCCATCACCAAGGCGTTCCTCGCAGTTGAAGGCGGCACCGCCGCTGCCTCGTCGCGCATCCACGACACCGTCGCGCGCCTGACCGAGCAGGTCACTGCCACGTTCAAGCGTCGCATGCCATCGGGTGGCACCATCCACATCGAAGAAATCCAGGACCAGGTCGAGCTGGCCCTGATGCGTGCCGGCGAGCAGAAAGTCGCCCGCGACTACGTGATCTACCGTGACCAGCGCGCCAAGGAGCGCGCCACCCGCGCCCACACCGACGCCGTGGTCGAGCCGCACCCAAGCATCCGCATCACCCTGGCCGACGGCAGCCTGGCGCCGCTGGACATGGCGCGCCTGAATACCATCATCAGCGAAGCCTGCGAAGGCCTGGCCGAAGTCGATGGCGACCTGATCCAGCGCGAAACCCTGAAGAACCTGTACGACGGCGTGGCCATCAAGGACGTCAACACCGCCCTGGTGATGACCGCCCGTACCCTGGTCGAGCGTGAGCCGAACTACTCGTTCGTCACCGCCCGCCTGCTGATGGACACCCTGCGCGCCGAAGGCCTGGGCTTCCTCAACGTTGCCGACAGCGCCACCCACCACGAGATGGCCGACCTGTACGCCAAGGCCCTGCCGGCCTATGTCGCCAAAGGTATCGAGTTCGAACTGCTGAACCCGGCCCTGGCCGACTTCGACCTGGAAAAACTGGGCAAGGCGATCAACCACGAGCGCGACCAGCAGTTCACCTACCTGGGCCTGCAGACCCTGTACGACCGTTACTTCATCCACAAGGATGGCGTGCGCTTCGAGCTGCCTCAGGTGTTCTTCATGCGTGTGGCCATGGGCCTGGCGCTGGAAGAGAAAGACAAAGAAGCCCGTGCGATCGAGTTCTACAACCTGCTCTCGTCGTTCGACTACATGGCTTCGACCCCGACCTTGTTCAACGCCGGTACCCTGCGTCCACAGCTGTCGAGCTGCTACCTGACCACCGTGCCGGACGACCTGTCGGGCATCTACCACGCGATCCACGACAACGCCATGCTGTCGAAATTCGCCGGTGGCCTGGGCAACGACTGGACCCCTGTGCGTGCACTGGGCTCCTACATCAAGGGCACCAACGGCAAATCCCAAGGCGTCGTGCCGTTCCTGAAAGTGGTCAACGACACCGCCGTCGCCGTGAACCAGGGTGGCAAGCGCAAAGGCGCCGTGTGTGCCTACCTGGAAACCTGGCACCTCGATATCGAAGAATTCATCGAGCTGCGCAAGAACACCGGTGATGACCGCCGTCGTACCCACGACATGAACACCGCCAACTGGATCCCTGACCTGTTCATGAAGCGCGTCTTCGATGACGGCAAGTGGACCCTGTTCTCGCCATCGGAAGTGCCTGATCTGCACGACCTGACCGGCAAGGCCTTCGAAGAGCGCTACGAGTACTACGAAGCCCTGACCGAGTACAACAAGATCAAGGTGTTCAAGACCATCCAGGCCAAAGACCTGTGGCGCAAGATGCTGTCGATGCTGTTCGAGACCGGCCACCCGTGGCTGACCTTCAAGGACCCGTGCAACCTGCGTTCGCCGCAGCAGCACGTGGGCGTGGTCCACAGCTCGAACCTGTGCACCGAGATCACCCTGAACACCAACAAGGACGAGATCGCGGTCTGCAACCTGGGCTCGATCAACCTGCCGAACCACATCGTCGACGGCAAGCTGGACACCGCCAAGCTGCAACGCACCGTGAACACCGCCGTGCGCATGCTCGACAACGTGATCGACATCAACTACTACTCGGTGCCGCAAGCGCGTAACTCGAACTTCAAGCACCGTCCGGTCGGCCTGGGCATCATGGGCTTCCAGGATGCGCTGTACCTGCAGCACATCCCGTACGGCTCCGACGCTGCCGTCGAGTTCGCCGACAAGTCGATGGAAGCGGTCAGCTACTACGCGATCCAGGCTTCCTGCGACCTGGCCGACGAACGTGGCGCCTACGAGACGTTCCAGGGTTCGCTGTGGTCCAAGGGCATCCTGCCGCTGGATTCGCAACAGATCCTGATCGAAGCCCGTGGCCAGAAGTACATCGACGTCAACCTGGAAGAGTCGCTGGACTGGGCGCCGGTCCGTGCCCGCGTGCAGAAAGGCATTCGTAACTCGAACATCATGGCCATCGCGCCAACCGCGACCATCGCCAACATCACCGGCGTGTCGCAGTCGATCGAGCCGACCTACCAGAACCTGTACGTGAAATCGAACCTGTCGGGCGAATTCACCGTGATCAACCCGTACCTGGTCCGCGATCTGAAGGCCCGCGGCCTGTGGGACTCGGTGATGATCAACGACCTGAAGTACTACGACGGTTCGGTGCAGCAGATCGAGCGTATCCCGCAAGAGCTGAAGGACTTGTACGCCACCGCGTTCGAAGTCGAGACCAAGTGGATCGTCGACGCCGCCTCCCGTCGCCAGAAGTGGATCGACCAGGCCCAGTCGCTGAACCTGTACATCGCCGGCGCCTCGGGCAAGAAACTGGACGTGACCTACCGCATGGCCTGGTACCGTGGTCTGAAGACCACCTACTACCTCCGTGCCCTGGCCGCGACCAGCACCGAGAAGTCGACCATCAACACCGGCAAGCTCAACGCCGTTTCAAGCGGCGGCGACAGCGCCCCGGTCCAGGCAGCTGGCCCAGCGCCAGTGCCAAAAGCCTGCGCGATCGACGAGCCTGACTGCGAAGCCTGCCAGTAAGGCCTGATGCCGCGCGGGGTGCCCCATGGGTGCCCCTCGCGGCATTTTTGTATCCGCAGAATGGCCCACAGGAATGCTGTCCTTGTGGGAGCGGCCTTGTGTCGCGAAAGGGCTGCGCAGCGGCCCCGGGATCTCTGCTCCAGTGCGAGATTGCCGGGGCCGCTGCGCGGCCCTTTCGCGACACAAGGCCGCTCCCACAAGGGTTTCTGCAACCCATCATCTTGTGATGTAAAAATAAAAACCCACAACATGTAGTGTCTCGCGCCGTTTGCGGCTAAACTCCTTCCCCGGAAAAGACGACACGAGATTCCCTGAACGGACGCGCACAAAACCGGTCGAAAATTTACCCTCGCCCGCAAGACACGCGCCCCGATCGAAAGCGAATTCCGTTATACTGCGCCCCCTCTGAAAAGGGCACCCATTCACGTCCCTGGCCCCTCCCCAAGGCCTGGCCAGGCACGAACCCGATGTAACGAGAGTCAGCCTCTCGAGCTGTCCATTCGCCGTAACGGCCTTGCGTCAGGCATCACACTCTTAAAATCCAACCGGTTGCCCCAGGGCAACCCTCAAGCAGGAGCCAATCACCATGCTGAGCTGGGACGAATTCGACAAGGAAGACGGCGAAGTAGCCGCCAAAGGCAACACCCCTGCGCAGGCCACTGCCGCCGCCACCCTCGACAAGCTCGACAGCGCCGGCGGTGCCGCCGCCCTGGAAGCCCGTGCCGCCACCGCCTCGGACTCCGACGCCGTGAAGCGTGCCAAGGCCGCCCTCGACGCCCTCGACATCGCCGAAGGCCTGGCCGAGCTGGAAGGCTCCTCGGCCCGCGTCGCCGTTGACGAAAAACGTATGATCAACTGCCGCGCCGACCTCAACCAGCTGGTACCGTTCAAGTATGACTGGGCCTGGCAGAAGTACCTCGACGGCTGCGCCAACCACTGGATGCCGCAAGAGGTCAACATGACCGCCGACATCGCCCTGTGGAAGAGCATGGATGGCCTGACCGAAGACGAGCGCCGCATCGTCATGCGCAACCTCGGCTTCTTCTCCACCGCCGACTCGCTGGTTGCCAACAACCTGGCCCTGGCCGTGTACCGCCTGATCACCAACCCGGAGTGCCGCCAGTACATCCTGCGCCAGGCCTTCGAAGAGGCGATCCACACCCACGCCTACCAGTACTGCATCGAGTCGCTGGGCATGGATGAAGGCGAGATCTTCAACATGTACCACGAGATCCCGTCGGTCGCGAAGAAAGCCGCCTGGGGCCTGAAGTACACCCGCGCCATCTCCGACCCGGAATTCAACACCGGTACCGTCGAAACCGACAAAGAGCTGCTGCGCAACCTGATCGCCTACTACTGCGTACTGGAAGGCATCTTCTTCTACTGCGGCTTCACCCAGATCCTGTCGATGGGCCGCCGCAACAAGATGACCGGCGTCGCCGAGCAGTTCCAGTACATCCTGCGTGACGAGTCGATGCACCTGAACTTCGGTATCGACGTGATCAACCAGATCAAGATCGAGAACCCGCACCTGTGGGATGCGGCGATGAAGGAAGAAGCGACCCAGATGATCCTGCAAGGGACCCAGCTGGAGATCGAATACGCCCGTGACACCATGCCACGCGGCGTGCTGGGCATGAACGCAGCGATGATGGAGGACTACCTCAAGTTCATCGCCAACCGTCGCCTGACCCAGATTGGCCTGAAGGAAGAGTACCCAGGGACTACCAACCCGTTCCCATGGATGAGCGAGATCATGGACTTGAAGAAGGAGAAGAACTTCTTTGAGACTCGCGTGATCGAGTATCAGACTGGTGGTGCGCTGAGCTGGGACTGATCGTCCGGGCTGAATATCGAGAAGGCTGCCGAACGGCAGCCTTTTTTATTGCCTACGAAATCAGAACAGGAAGTGTCCTACAAACTACGGCTGGTGGCTGACCCACGAGGTGGTGACGGTGCTGCGTGATGGGCAGGTGGGATGCGGCCCCTGATGGCTGGGGCGAGCGCCTGGTTGCGCGAGAGCACGGTGACCAGAAGGATGCCATTGGTTCTATTCTGAAGTCGCCAAACCACGACCGTACGGGGAATCTTCCTACACGCGTTGCTTCAGGCCGAGCTCGGCGGACAGCCTAGCCGTCACATCCTTCATGACCGGCACCAGCTCACGCATCTTTTGCTCAGGCATGTACGGCACCGTACTCGCCACACTGATCCCCGCCACGATCCGGCGGCTGGCATCGCGCACCGGCGCCGCCACGCAGCGGATCGACGGTTCGTTGTCCTCCAGGTCGAAGGCATACCCGCCCTCCACATACTCGACCATGCGCTGCTCGAACTGCGCCCAGGTCTGCTCGCTGTGGTGCGGCCAGAACGCGCTCTTGCCACCCGTCGGCAGGCTGGTTTCATACAGGCGCTGCCATTCGGCCGGGGTGTCGTCGAGCATCAGCGCCTTGCCGATGCCGGTGCGGGCAAGCGGCATGCGGTGGCCGACCCGCGAGCGCATCTCCGGGCCGTTGCGCCCCGGGGTCTTGTGCAAGTACAGCACCTCGTCGCCTTCGCGGATCGCCAGGTGGATGGTGTCGCCGGTCAGCGCCGACAGCTCATCCAGATAAGGACCGGCCAGGGTCACCAGGGGCAGCTCTTCGCGGGCCTGAAAGCCCAGTTCGATCAGCTTGGGGCCGAGCAGATAACCAACCTGAGGCACCACGCGCAGGTAGCGTTCGTCCACCAGGCAGCTGACCAGCCGGTGGGTGGTGCTGCGGGTGGTGCCGATGTGTTGGGCGATGTCCTTGAGGTCGCGCGCGCCGGCGGCCACGGCCTGCACCACGGCCAGGCCGCGCAGCAGGGTCTGGGTGCCGGTGGGGGCGGTTTTTGCGGGGTCTTCCAGCATGTGCTGCCTTTATCGATGAGCGAGTGGGCGGGCAACATTATGTTCGCCCGCAGGGCGTGCCTACAACTCGATGCGTTCGACCTTGCCCACCAGCAGGATGTACGACAGCGCGCCGCACAGGGCCAGAACGGCGATGTAGGTGATCGCCGGGGCGAACGAATCGCCGCTGGCGAGGAAGCCGATCACGATCGGGGTGACGATCGCCGACAGGTTGCCGATGAAATTGAACACCCCGCCGGTCAGCCCGAGCAGGCGCGCCGGGGCGAGGGTCGAGACCAGCGACCAGGTGATCGAGGCCAGGCCGTTGCCGAAGAACGCCAGGGCCAGGAAGGCGATCACCAGCGGGGTCGAGTCGACGAAGTTGGCGCCGATGATCGCGGTGGAGATCAGCAGGCCGCTGATGATCGGCAGCTTGCGGGCAAAGCCCACGCTCGACCCGCGGCGAATCAGCCAGTCGGAGAAGAAGCCTGAGCACAGCACGCCGACGAAAGCCGCGAGGAACGGCAGCGATGCCAGCATGCCGGACTTGATGAAGTCCATGCCGCGGTACTTCACCAGGTAGGTCGGGAACCAGGTGAGGAAAAACCACAGCGTCGAGTTCAGGCAGAACTGGCCGAGGTAGATGCCCCACAGCTTGCGCTTGGTCAACACGATGCCGAGGTCGGCCCAGTTGAAACTGGCCTTGGCCTTGGCCTGCTCGTGCTGAATGTCCACCAGCCCACCGCCCTCGCGGATCAGTTCGATCTCGGCTTCGTTGGCGCCCTTGAAATCACGCGGCTCGCGATACACCGCGTACCAGATCACGCCCCAGAGGATACCGACCGCACCAGTGGCAACGAACACCATGTGCCAGCCGAACGCATGCTGCAGCCAGGCCAGCACCGGGGTCAGGAACGCCAGGCCGACAAACTGCCCTGAGGTGTAGAAGCCGATGGCAGTGGCCCGCTCGCGCTCGGGGAACCAGGTGGTGACCACACGGCTGTTGATCGGGTAGGCCGGCGCCTCCAACGCGCCGACCGCCATGCGCAGCACGAACAGCGCGATGAAGCTGGCAGCGAAACCGAGCATCACCGTGGCCAACGACCACAGCACCAGCGCCACGCTGTAGAGAATACGCGGCGGCACCCGGTCGACCAGCCAACCACCAGGGATCTGCGTGGCAGCGTAGGTCCAGCCGAACGCCGAGAAAACCAGGCCGACATGGATCGGGTCAATGCCGAGCTCGCTGGTCAGGGCAGGCGCGGCGATCGACAGGTTGCTGCGGTCCAGGTAGTTGATCACCACTGTGATGAACAGCAGCACCATGATGAAAAAACGCTTGCGGCTGGGCGCCACCAAGGTGGCCTGCCCGGTGAGGGTGTGCGGGAGCATGAGAAGTGCCTCTTGTTATGGTTATTGAGGTCGTTTCAACGCGTTTGCCGAAGCGGTGTCACCACTCGGCGAAACTACCGTCGGCGTGGCGCCACACCGGGTTGCGCCAGCGGTGGCCGACGGCGGCGCGCTCGATCACGTATTCCTCGTTGATCTCGATGCCCAGGCCCGGGCCGTTGGGGATCTTCACCATGCCTTTTTCGTAGTCGAACACACCTGGGTCGCGCACGTAGTCGAGCAGGTCGTTGCTCTCGTTGTAATGGATGCCCAGGCTTTGTTCCTGGATGAAGGCGTTGTAGCAGGCGGCGTCGAGTTGCAGGCAGGCCGCCAGGGCAATCGGGCCCAGTGGGCAGTGCAACGCCAGTGCGACGTCGTAGGCCTCGGCCATGTTGGCGATCTTGCGGGTTTCGGTGATCCCGCCCGCGTGGGAGGCGTCAGGTTGGATGATGTCGACATAGCCTTCGCTGAGCACGCGCTTGAAGTCCCAGCGCGAGAACAGCCGCTCGCCCAGGGCGATCGGCGTGCTGGTCAGCGGCGCCAGCTCTTTCAGCGCTTCGTAGTTTTCGCTGAGCACTGGCTCTTCGATGAACATCAGCTTGTACGGGTCGAGTTCCTTCATCAGCACCTTGGCCATGGGCTTGTGCACGCGGCCATGGAAGTCGACGCCGATGCCGACGTTCGGGCCCACCGCATCGCGCACGGCGGCGACGTTGGCCAGGGCCTGGTCGACCTTGTCGAAGGTGTCCAGAAACTGCAACTCTTCGGTGCCGTTCATCTTCACCGCGGTGAAGCCGCGGGCAACGGCCTCCTTCGCTGCACGGGCGGTGTCGGCTGGGCGGTCGCCGCCGATCCACGAATACACGCGGATCTTGTCGCGCACCTGGCCGCCGAGCAGGTCGCTGACCGACACGCCCAGTGCTTTGCCTTTGATATCCCAGAGGGCCTGGTCGATACCGGCCAGGGCGCTCATGTGGATGGCGCCACCGCGGTAGAACCCGCCCCGGTAGAGCACGGTCCAGATGTCTTCGATGTTGCGCGGGTCTTTGCCGATGAGGTAGTCGGAAAGCTCTTCGACGGCAGCGGCAACCGTATGGGCGCGCCCCTCGACCACAGGTTCACCCCAGCCGGTGACGCCCTGGTCGGTCTCGACCTTGAGGAAGCACCAGCGTGGCGGAACGATGAAGGTGGTCAGCTTGGTAATTTTCATCTGCTTGTCTCTCTTGTTGGGATGCGGCGCAGGACTGGATCAGTGCAGGGCCTGCCAAGCGGTCACGTAAGCCTTGGCAGAGGCCGCGACCTGTTCAGGCGTCATGCCCGGCTTGTACAAGCCGGAGCCTAGGCCGAAGCCTCTGGCGCCAGCGTCAAAGAACTGCTGCAGGTTGCCGGGCGTGATGCCGCCCACCGGCGCCAGCACGGTGCCGGCGGGCAACACGGCCAGCCAGGCCTTCACCACCGCCGGGCCCATCTGCTCGACCGGGAACAGCTTGAGTACATCGGCACCTTCGGCCAGGGCGGCGAAAGCCTCGGTCGGCGTGGCGACACCCGGTGCCAGGTACAGGCCCGCCGCCTTGGCAGCCCGTAGCACCTGCGAGTCGCTGTGGGGCATGACGATCAGTTGCCCGCCCGCCTCCTTCACCTGCGCGACCTGCGCCGGCGTCAGCACGGTGCCTGCGCCGATCAGGCAATCGGCGGGTAACGTGTCGCGCAGGATGCGGATGCTCTCGAGGGGCTGTGGGGAATTGAGCGGCACTTCGATGACGCGAAAACCGGCGCCATAGAGGACTTCACCCATCGCCGCGGCTTCATGCGGCTGTATGCCACGCAGGATCGCGATCAGGCCGTTCTGTGCCAGTGCTTGTTCGAGCATGTCGAGCTCCCTTCAGGATCAATGAGTAAGGCCGGCCGCGAGCGCCAGTTGCCAAAGGCCGCGTTCGGTGGCCTGTTCGGCAACGCTCACGTGGCTGAAGCCACACGCCTGCAGGGCACGGCTGTAGCGCATGCAGAGCGGGCCATTGCCGATCAGCAAGATCGCCGGCAAGTGCACGCTGTTGCGTCGCTCGCGTTGCACCTTGGCCAGGGCAGAGAGTTCATGGCCGATCAGCAGGCCGGAGAGGTAATCGGGCTGGGCGCTGGCGCTCAGTTCACCGGTCAAGCCCAGGCTGCGGGCACTGAACACGGTGGACAGCGGGCCGATCTCGCCTTCGGCGGACAGCGATACCTGCACACCGTGGTCGAAAGCCGGTGCATCGAACGCTGCGCCGCGTTGTTGAGTACGACCGAGGATGCTGTGCTCGCTGAGCACGGCAAACACTTCGCCCGTCATGAAGGTGTCGAACTGCATGATGCAGCCGTCGGCCACCTGTACCCATTTCGAATGGCTGCCGGGCAGGCCAATCAGCAGGTCATCCGTGGTCACGCTGGGCAGTGCGCCGAGCACCTGAGTCTCTTCACCACGCATGACATTGGGCAGCCGCGAACGCTGGATCACGCCGGGCACGATATGCACATCGACGCCGCGCTGGCTGCGCACCGTTTGCAGGGACGCGCCGAGGCTGGCGACGTTGGCTGGCGTGTCGCGGTAGGCCGCTTCGCGCCAACCCTGGGCGCTGCCGACCATGCCACAGGCAATCACCGGAAGGCCCGGTTGGGCGTCGAGCCAGTCGCCGCAGGCGTCGTCGAAGGCCAGTTCAAAACCGTCGGCACAGGGTTGGCCGTTGATCAGGCGGGGAGCCTTGGGCAGTTGCATGATGCCGCTGGGCAGCGTGCGCACGTCCAGCACCTGGCCGTCGGTGGCGAGTTTATAAGCACGAAGGGAGGTGGTTCCCCAGTCGAGCGCGATCAATTGCGCCTGCATCGCTTCACCTGTTCTGTTTTTTTGGCAGTGAGTGAGGGCGACTATAAACCTGCAGGGACGAAAATTCCAATATGTAGAATTGAATCCCACATATAGGGATTTTCTTGATTCAAGAATTTGTGAGGCCATTCGCAGGCACGCCCGCTCCCACAGGGATCTGCTTTGCCATCAAGGGCGATGCAGTACCTGTGGGAGCGGGCGTGCCCGCGAATCAACCTGGAAAAGGCAGTTACTCAGGCAAGGCAAACGCCATCACATAGTCCCCTTGCCTGGTGCCCAGCGAGCCATGCCCGCCGGCCATCACCAGCACATACTGGCGCCCGTCCTTGCCGGTGTAGGTCATCGGTGTGGTCTGCGCCCCTGCCGGCAACCGCCCCTCCCAGAGCACCTTGCCGTCGCGTACGTCATAGGCACGCAGGTACTGGTCGAGGGTGCCGCTGAGGAACGCCAGGCCGCTGGCGGTGGTGAAGGCACCACCCAGGCTCGGTACGCCCATGGTCAGCGGGATCGGTACTGGCGAGCTGTCCCGCACAGTGCCGTTCTTGTGCTTCCAGATCACCTTGTGCGTGGTCAGGTCCACGGCCGCCACATAGCCCCAGGACGGTGCCTGGCACGGCAGCCCCATCGGCGACAGGAAGGCGCTCATGATCACGCCATAAGGTGCGCCCTTGTTCGGCTGGATGCCTTCGGTCTCGCTCTTGCGCGCCGGCTGCCCGGCGATCTTGGACGCTGGCACCAGCTGTGACTTGAACGCCATGTAGCTGGGGTTGACGAAGGCGATCTGGCGCACCGGGTCGACCGAAATGCCACCCCAGTCGAACACCCCGAAGTTGCCCGGATAAACCAGCGAGCCCTGCAGCGACGGCGGGGTGTAGATGCCTTCATAGCGCAGCGATCGGAAGTCGATGCGGCAGAGCATCTGGTCGAACGGCGTCACGCCCCACATGTCGCGCTCGTGCAGGGTCGGCGGCATGAAGTTGAGTTCGGACATCGGCTGGGTCGGCGAGGTGTGATCGCCTTCTACCGCACCTTGCGGCACCGGCGTCTCGTGGATAGGCACCAGCGGCTGGCCATTGCTGCGGTCGAGCACGTAGATGCTGCCTTGCTTGGTCGAGGCCATCACCGCAGGCTTCATGCCGTCGGCAGTCTTGATATCGATCAGGCTAGGCTGGCCGCCGACGTCCATGTCCCACAGGTCATGATGGGTGAACTGGTAGTTCCAGCGCACCTTGCCGGTGGCAATGTCCAGGGCCACCAGGCCGGCACTGAACTTCTCGGCTTCGGGCGTGCGGTTGCCACCCCACTGGTCAGGCATCTGGTTGCCCATGGGCAGGTACAGCAGGCCGAGTTTTTCATCGGCGCTGATCACCGACCACACGTTCGGTGAGTTACGGGTGTAGAACTGGCCATCGGCGATCGGCGTAGTAGCTTCGGGGTTGCCGCTGTCCCAGTTCCACACCAGCTTGCCGGTGACTGCGTCATAGGCGCGGACTACCCCAGACGGCTCATCGGTGGAGACGTTGTCGGTGACGTGGCCGCCGAGGATCAGCAGGCCGCCGGCCACGGTGGGTGGCGAGGTGGAGTAGTAACCACCGGGGGCGAAGGTACCGATGTTGCGGGTCAGGTCGATCTGGCCGTTGTCGCCAAAGCCCTCGCACTGCTTGCCGGTATCGGCATCCAAGGCAATAAGGCGGGTGTCGGCAGTGGGCACGTAGACACGCTTGGCGCAGGCTTGGCCTGCAGCGGTGCTCGCCTGGGACTTGGCCGTGTCGAAGTAGGCCACGCCACGGCAGGTCATGTGCGCCCAGCCCTTGAAGTTGGCAGCGTTCTGAGTGCTGAGCTTGGGGTCGAAACGCCAGATTTCCTTGCCGCTATCCGGGTCCAGGGCAATCACCTGGCTGTGCGGGGTGCACACGTAGAGCTTGCCGTTGACCTTTAGCGGGGTGTTCTCCGCAGTGGTCTCGCCCGGATCATTAGGGCCGGGAATATCACCGGTCCGGTAGGTCCAGGCCAGCTTGAGCTTGCCGACGTTCTCCGGGGTAATCTGCTTGAGCGGCGAGTAGCGATCACCGAACTCGGTGCGGCCGTAGGATTGCCAGTCACCGTCGGGCATTTGCGGCGCCGCGCTGGTGGTGCCTGCGGTTTCCCGGTCGAGACGGCCGACGACGGTATCGGGATGGGTGAACTGGCTGGCCAGGGCCATCAGCCCCGCCACAACCACGGCCAGGCCCAGCACGCCATTGCCCAAGAGGTAGGGCTGGCCAAGGGTCAGCGGCCTGCGCAGCCAAGGCAACAGCAGGACCAGGCCAAGGACGAACCATAGCGCCAGGCGCGGTACCAGTTGCCACCAGTCCAGACCTACCTCCATCACTGACCACAACGTACTCAGCAGCAGCACGATGCCATAGACGCTCAGCGCCTCGCGGCGCACGGCCAGCAGCAGGCCAGCGGTGATCAGGATGCCGATGCCGGCCAGGAGGTAATACAGCGAGCCGCCGAGGCCCATCAGCTTGATGCCGCCGGCTACCAGGGCCAGGCCCATCAGCAGAAAGAGCACGCCTAGCAGCCTGGGCAGCAAGCGTGAGGGTTGCGAAGCACGGGTTGTGCTCATGGGTGAATTCTCCGTTTCCATTGGACTGAATCGATTAGCCCTTCAGCAGCGAAGAATAGTATTACGAAATGATTCTGCGACTAACCGTCGCGCCAAAGGGACTCCGTTGCCGCAAATGCAACAATATTCCCCGACGTCATCGTATGACCTTGGCTTTATCTGAACCTTGATCTAGAGCGCTCGCTGGCGAGGTTTCACTTGACTGCGCTAATTCATTGCGATCTTCGACGTTGACAGTGCATTTCCCGCTTGATAAAAAACGCCGCAGTTGTACGACAACACATAACAAAAACAACAGCGGACCCACCCCATGTCGAAAATCTGCCATATCCCCCTTCCCTTTGCGCTACTCGGCGCCAGCCTGCTCGGCGGCATGCCGGGCATCAGCCTCGCCCAGGGCTTCGTCGAAGACAGCAAGGCCGTGTTGGGCCTGCGCAACTTCTACATCAACCGTAACTTCACCAACCCCGGCAACCCACAGAGCAAAGCTGAAGAATGGACCCAAAGCTTCATTCTCGACGCCCGTTCCGGCTTCACCGAGGGGCCGGTGGGGTTTGGCGCGGATGTGCTGGGGCTGTGGTCGCTGAAGCTCGATGGCGGTGGCGGCACCTACGGCACGGCGCTGCTGCCACGCCATGACGACGGCAAGCCGGCGGATGACTACGGGCGTCTGGCAGTAGCAGGCAAAGCGCGTATTTCCAAGACCGAACTGAAGATCGGCGAGTGGATGCCGGTGCTGCCGATTTTGCGCTCTGACGATGGTCGCTCACTGCCGCAGACCTTCCGCGGCGGCCAGGTAACCTCCAGCGAAATTGGCGGGCTGACCCTGTATGGCGGCCAGTTCCGCGGTAACAGCCCGCGCAACGATGCGAGCATGGAAGACATGAGCTACGGCGGCGGCGTATCGGACCGCTTCAACTTTGTCGGTGGCGAATACACGTTCAACCAGAACCGCACCCTGGTCGGGCTATGGAAGGCGGTGCTCAAGGACGTCTACGCGCAGCAATACCTGCAACTGAGCCACAGCCAGCCGCTGGGCGACTGGACCCTCGGCGCCAACCTGGGTTACTTCCGTGGCGGCGAGGACGGCTCGGAACGTGCCGGCAAGCTGGACAACAAGACCTATTCGGGGATGTTCTCGGCCCGCTACGGCGGTAACACCTTCTGGATCGGGCTGCAGAAAGTCGATGGCGATACCTGGATGCGGGTCAATGGCACCAGCGGCGGGACCTTGGCCAACGACAGCTACAACTCCAGCTTCGACAATGCCGAAGAGCGCTCGTGGCAGGTGCGCCATGACTTCAACTTCGTGACGCTCGGGGTGCCCGGGCTGACCTTGATGAACCGCTATATCAGTGGCCGCGACGTGCACACCGGGGCGGTGACCGACGGCAAGGAGTGGGTGCGCGAGTCGGAACTGGCCTATGTGATCCAGAGCGGGCCGTTCAAGGACCTGAGCGTGAAGTGGCGCAACTCGAGCATTCGTCGCGACTACAGCAACAACGAATTCGATGAGAACCGGTTGATCTTCAACTATCCCCTGTCGTTGCTGTAATGCGGCCCTTGTGGGAGCGGGCGCGCCCGCGAAACAGGCGACGCGGTGGATGGCACCGGCTCTGCCGGTGTTCGCGGGCATGCCCGCTCCCACAGGGCCATGAAAACGCCCAAAAGCAGCATTGACAACCTCGGGAAGCGCTGCCGATAATCAGCCTAGTCATACGACAACTTACAACAATCACAAGTAGAGCCGCCATGACCACCACCCCCTTCAAGCGCCTGCTGCTCACCGGAGCCGCAGGCGGCCTGGGCAAGGTGCTTCGCCAACGCCTCACCGGCTTCGCCGAAGTCCTGCGCCTTTCCGATATCGCGCCGATGGCCCCTGCCACTGGCCCCCATGAAGAAGTTGTCCTTTGCGACTTGGCCGACAAGGCCGCGGTCCATGCCCTGGTCGAAGGCGTCGACGCTATCGTCCACTTCGGGGGCGTGTCCACCGAGCATTCCTTCGAGGACATCCTCGGCCCCAATATCTGCGGCGTGTTCCACATCTACGAAGCCGCACGCAAGCACGGGGTCAAGCGCATCATCTTCGCCAGCTCCAACCATGTGATTGGCTTCTATCATCAGGACCAGACGATCGACGCCCATGCCCTGCGCCGCCCCGACAGCTACTACGGGCTGTCCAAGTGCTACGGCGAGGATGTCGCCAGCTTCTACTTCGACCGCTACGGCATCCAGACCGTCAGCATCCGCATCGGCTCCTCGTTCGACGAGCCACAGAACCTACGCATGCTCAGCACCTGGCTGAGCTACGACGACCTCACTCAGCTGATCGAGCGCGGCCTGTTCACCGCCGATGTCGGCCACACCGTGGTCTACGGCGCCTCAGACAACCGCACCGTCTGGTGGGACAACCGCCATGCTGCGCACCTGGGCTACCAACCCAAGGACACCTCGGAAGTGTTCCGCGCCGCAGTTGAGGCCAAACCGGCGCCCGCCGCCGACGACCCGAGCATGGTCTACCAGGGTGGCGCCTTCGTCGCTGCCGGCCCTTTCAGCTGACACCCCCCTGCCAGGAGGCTCCAGCATGCACTGCGAACTGATCGTCGACGCCCGCAATGGCACCGGTGAAAGCCCTGTATGGCACCCCAGCGAACAGGCCCTGTACTGGGTCGATATCCCGGCCCGCCAGTTGCACCGTTGGCAGGACGGCGCCCATCAGGTCTGGCAGGGTGACGAGATGCTCGCCTGCATCGCCCGCACCGAAGGGGGCTGGGTCGCTGGCATGGAAAGCGGCATCTTCCAGCTGCGGGCCCAGGCCGACGGCCGCCTCGACAGCCGCCGGCTCGCCACAGTCGAACACCCGCACCACGGCATGCGCTTCAACGATGGCCGCTGTGACCGCCAGGGCCGGTTCTGGGCCGGCAGCATGTTGATGGACATGCAGCAAGGCGCCCACGTCGGCGCGCTGTACCGGCTCGATGGCGAGGGCCGGTTGCACCAGCAGCTCAAGGACATGATCGTGCCCAACGGCCTGGCCTTCAGCCCGGACGGCACGCGCATGTACCTGTCGGACTCGCATCCCAACGTGCAGAAGATCTGGACCTTCGATTACGACACCGACAGCGGCACCCCGCACAACCAGCGGCTGTTCGTCGACATGCGCGCCTTCCCCGGCCGCCCCGACGGCGCCGCCATCGATGCCGACGGCTGCTACTGGATCTGCGGCAACGACGCCGGGCAGATCCACCGGTTCACCCCCGACGGGCGGCTCGACCGCTCGCTCAGCGTGCCGGTAAAGAAACCGGCGATGTGCGCCTTCGGCGGGGCCAACCTCGACACCTTGTTCGTCACCTCGATCCGCCCTGCAGGCACTGACCTCAGCGACCAGCCCCTGGCCGGTGGCGTATTTGCCCTGCACCCCGGCGTCCAAGGCCTGGAGGAACCTGCCTGGCGCGGCTGACCGCGGCCCATGCAACACCGCAGCACCCGACACTCGCACGCGAAACCAGATAATAAAAACCACGGAGTTTCACCATGACCTTCAAACGCAAGCTGCTTCTTGCCGTACTCCCATTCGCGTTCAGCCTGTCATTGCCGGCCTCGGCACTCGACATCAAGTTCGCCGAGATCCACCCGGCCGGCTACCCGACCGTGGTCGCCGAACAGAACATGGGCAAGAAGCTCGAACAGGCCAGCAATGGCGAAATCACCTTCAAGATGTTCGCCGGCGGCGTGCTGGGTTCGGAAAAGGAAGTGATCGAGCAGGCGCAGATCGGTGCCGTGCAGATGACCCGCGTCAGCCTCGGTATCGTCGGCCCGGTGGTACCGGACGTGAACGTGTTCAACATGCCGTTCGTGTTCCGTGACCATGAGCACATGCGCAAGATCATCGATGGTGAAATCGGCCAGGAAATCCTCGACAAGATCACCAACTCCGAATTCAACCTGGTGGCCCTGGCCTGGATGGATGGCGGCTCACGCAGCCTCTACACCAAGAAGCCGGTGCGCCGCCTCGAAGACCTCAAGGGCATGAAAATCCGCGTGCAGGGCAACCCGCTGTTCATCGACATGATGAACGCCATGGGTGGCAATGGCATCGCCATGGACACCGGCGAAATCTTCAGCGCGCTGCAGACCGGGGTAATCGACGGCGCCGAGAACAACCCGCCGACCCTGCTCGAACACAACCACTACCAGAGCGCCAAGTACTTCACCCTGACCAATCACCTGATCCTGCCGGAGCC
This sequence comes from Pseudomonas sp. 382, assembly GCF_002759075.1. Lineage (NCBI taxonomy): Bacteria > Pseudomonadati > Pseudomonadota > Gammaproteobacteria > Pseudomonadales > Pseudomonadaceae > Pseudomonas > Pseudomonas sp. 382. Next base: position 12,139 of record NZ_PEMX01000043.1, on the reverse strand, counting down.
GGTGGTGATGTCCAAGACCACCTGGAACAAGCTCACGCCTGAGCAGCAGGTGCTGGTGAAGAAGGTTGCCCGTGAAGCGCAGATGGAAGAACGCGCACTGTGGGACGCCAAGTCCGCAGCCAGCGAAGAGAAGCTCAAGGCCGCCGGTGTCGAGTTCATCGCCGTCGACACCAAGCCGTTCTACGACGCCACCGCCCCGGTGCGCGAGAAGTACGGTGCGCAATATGCCGACCTGATGAAGCGTATCGACGCGGTCCAGTAACCCCGGCCCTCCTCCCAAGATGACCTCGGCAGTGCGACACCCGTCGCCCTGCCGCTCTGGTGATGCCTATGAAAATGCTTTTCCTGAGCGTCAACGACACGCTGTACCGCACCTGCATCTGGGTCGCCGGCCTGTCGATCCTGACCATGGCGCTGATCATCCCCTGGGGCATCTTTGCCCGCTACGTGCTGGGTACCGGGTCCAGCTGGCCGGAGCCGGTGTCGATCCTGCTGATGGTGCTGTTCACCTTCATCGGCGCCGCCGCCAGCTACCGCGCCGGCGCGCACATGGCGGTGGCGATGATCACTGACCGCCTGCCGGAGCCGCTGCGTCGGCTGGTGGCGGTGTTCACTCAACTGTTGATGGTGGGGGTCTGCGTGTTCATGACCTGGTACGGCTACAAGCTGTGCGTCACCACCTGGAACCAGTACATGGCCTCGCTGCCCGGCGTACGGGTGGGCATGAGCTACGCGCCGATCCCGGTCGGCGGCGTGCTGACGCTGATCTTCGTGCTGGAGAAACTTCTGCTGGGCGACCAGAGCCAGCGCAAGGTGGTGCGCTTCGACCTGGTTGAAGAAAACGAGGGGGCGGCGTAAATGGATGCGTTCATTCTGTTGGGTAGCTTCATTGCGCTGATCCTGCTGGGCATGCCGGTGGCCTACGCCCTGGGCCTGTCGGCACTGATCGGCGCCTGGTACATCGACATCCCGCTGCAGGCGATGATGATCCAGGTCGCCAGTGGGGTTAACAAGTTTTCGCTGCTGGCCATTCCGTTCTTCGTGCTGGCCGGTGCGATCATGGCCGAGGGCGGCATGTCGCGGCGCCTGGTAGCGTTCGCCGGGGTGCTGGTGGGCTTCGTGCGCGGCGGGCTTTCGCTGGTGAACATCACCGCGTCGACCTTCTTCGGTGCCATCTCCGGCTCGTCGGTGGCGGATACCGCATCGGTGGGCTCGGTGCTGATCCCGGAAATGGAGCGCAAGGGCTACCCGCGTGAATTCTCCACAGCCGTGACCGTGAGCGGCTCGGTGCAGGCCCTGCTGACGCCGCCGAGCCACAACTCGGTGCTGTACTCGCTGGCAGCTGGGGGGACGGTGTCGATCGCTTCGCTGTTCATGGCCGGGGTGATGCCGGGGCTGCTGCTGAGCGCTGTGATGATGGGCCTGTGCCTGATCTTCGCCAAGAAGCGCAACTACCCCAAGGGCGAGGTGATTCCGCTGCGCCAGGCGCTGAAGATTGCCGGTGAAGCCCTGTGGGGCCTGATGGCCATGGTGATCATCCTTGGCGGCATCCTGTCGGGTGTGTTCACCGCGACCGAATCGGCTGCGGTGGCGGTGGTGTGGTCGTTCTTCGTGACCATGTTCATCTATCGCGACTACAAGTGGCGCGACCTGCCCAAGCTGATGCACCGCACGGTACGCACCATCTCGATCGTGATGATCCTGATCGGCTTCGCCGCAAGCTTCGGCTATGTGATGACCCTGATGCAGATCCCGTCGAAGATCACCACGGCGTTCCTGACCCTGTCGGATAACCGCTACGTGATCCTGATGTGCATCAACTTCATGCTCCTGCTGCTGGGCACGGTGATGGACATGGCACCGCTGATTCTGATCCTCACGCCGATCCTGCTGCCGGTGATTACCGGTATCGGCGTGGACCCGGTGCACTTCGGCATGATCATGCTGGTCAACCTGGGGATCGGGCTGATCACCCCACCGGTGGGTGCGGTGCTGTTCGTCGGGTCAGCGATTGGCAAGGTCAGCATCGAGGCCACGGTGCAGGCGTTGCTGCCGTTCTACCTGGCGCTGTTCCTGGTGCTGATGGCGGTGACCTACATACCGGCCATCTCGCTGTGGCTGCCGAGCGTCGTCCTGTAATCGCAATGGGGGCCGCTTTGCGGCCCATTCGCGGGCACGCCCGCTCCCACAGGGATTGCTTGGTCCCTGTGGGAGCGGGCGTGCCCGCGGATGGGCTGCAAAGCAGCCCCGGATTTCCCATGCAAACGGATCCTGCACATGGCTGCCCCCTCTTCTGCAACCACCCTCTTCCCGCGCAAACTGGCCATCGCCCTTCTGGCGCTGCTGGCCTGCTCGTTCGCCGGCAACCACATCGCCGCACGCATCGCCTTCGACAACGACACCGGAGTGCTGCTGGCCATTCTCTGCCGCTCGGGCATCACCTTCCTGGTGCTGGCCAGCCTGGTGCTATGGCAACGCCAGCCGCTCGGCCTGCCTGCCGGCACACGGCGCTGGCAGCTGCTGCTGGGCTTGCTGATCGCGACCCAGAGCCTGTGCCTGTATTCGGCGGTGGCACGCATTCCGGTCGCCCTGGCGCTGCTGGTGGGCAATACCTTTCCCATGCTCCTGGCGCTGCTGACCTGGGCACTGGGCGGTACCCGCCCGAGCGGGCGCACGCTGCTGTTCATGGGGCTGATCCTGTGTGGCCTGGTGCTGGCGCTGGATGTTCCGGCACGCCTGGCCGACGGTGGCGATGCCAACCCGCACTGGACCTTGGGTGTGGGCCTGGCGTTCTGCGCCGCCTGCGTGTTTGCCTGCGCCCTGTGGATCACCGACCACAAGCTGGCCGCCGTACGCGGCCCGGTGCGCAGCCTGCTGACTTTGCTGATCGTGTTCACCAGCATGCTGGCCGCTGGTATCAGCGGCGTGATGCCTGCCGGCTTGTCGCTGCCGGGAAGCTCCACCGGCTGGGTGGCACTGGCCAGCCTGGTGGTGCTGTATGGCGTGGCCTTCACCTTGCTGTTCGTCTGTGTGCCGAGGCTGAACATGGCGCAGAACGCACCGGTGATGAACGTAGAGCCCATCGCTACCCTGTTGTTGGGCTGGGCGTTGCTCGGCCAGCAACTCAGTGGCTTGCAATTGATTGGCGGTGCCGTAGTGGTGTGCGGCATCGTCCTGCTGACCTATCGGAGGCCCTGATGAGCGTCCCCCTGCTGCACCTGCAAGACCCGCTGACCCGCCTGAGCATCGCCCCTGAGCTGGGCGCCAGCCTGGTCAACTGGCAGGCCAGCGCCACCGGCCAGGCGCTGCTGCGCCCTGCCGACGCGGCCGCCCTGGCTAGCGGCAGCCCGCGGCGCCTGGGCTGCTACCCCTTGGTCCCCTGGTCCAACCGGATCGCCGAGGGCGGCTTCCAGCGCCCCGATGGCTGGCTGGCCCTGGCACCGAACACCGGGCACGATCCCTACCCGATCCACGGCAGTGCCTGGCAGCAGCCCTGGCAGGTGGAGCAGCACAGCGAGCACCACGCCCGCCTGAGCCTCGACAGCACAATACCGTTTGCCTACCGTGCGACACTGGATGTGCACCTGCATGAGGGCTGCCTTGCCATCGATCTGCAGGCCACGCATCTGGATTCGGCGGCTAGCTGGTATGGCCTCGGGCTGCATCCTTACTTTCCGCGCCATCCTGATACGCGATTGCAGGCGCAGGCGCGCACCGTCTGGCTGGCGGAGAACGGTGCGTTGCCGTCACGGCAAGCCGAGGTACCTGATCACTGGAATTTCGCCCGCGCACGGACACTGCCGGCCACGGCGGTGGATCATGCCTTCAGCGAATGGCCCGGCCACTGCGTGATCGAGCAGCCGGGCGCGGGATATCGGCTGCTATGCAGTGCCAGCGGCGCCGAACATTTTCTGTTGTTCTGCCCGCACGAGCAGCCATTCTTCTGCTTCGAGCCAGTGAGCCACCCGATCAATGCGCATCACTTGCCAGGGCGACCAGGATTGAGACTGTTGCAGCAGGGAGAATCGATCAGCCTGGGATTGAGGATGCACTATCAGCCAATGTGACTGGCTGGGATTGGGGCTGCTTTACAGCCCCAAGACTTCAAGCCTTACGCCAGTGCCTCGGACGAGGTTGCCAACGACTGTGGCGAAGCAGCCCCATTCACCTCGCGTGCGACCTTCCATACCAGCACTGCCGCCACGATATCGAATGCCGCCAGCACCACGAACAGTGGGCTGTAGCCAATTTGCGTAACCAGGATGCCGAACACCAGGGTAAACAGCGCCGCGCCCAGGTAACCACACATCCCGCCCATGCCGGTCGCCGTCGCCACCTGGTCCTTGCTGAACGAATCCGAGGTGATCGAATACAGCGCCCCCGACAAGGTCTGGTGGGCAAAGCCGCCAATGCACAGCAGCAGGATCGCCGTGTACGGGCTTTCGACCAAACCGATACAGGCCGGGCCGATCATGCAGCTGGCGCCGAATACCAGCACCATCTTGCGTGAGGTGAACAGCGACACCTTGAAGTAACGATGGAACATTGGGCTCAGGTAGCCCCCAAGCACGCAGCCGATGTCGGCAGCCAGGAACGGCAGCCAGGCGAACATCGCCACTTCCTTGATGTTCATGTGCCGCTCGGTCATCAGGTACAGCGGGATCCAGGCGTTGAAGGTCTGCCAGGCCGGCTCGGAAAGAATGCGTGCCGAGGCGATCGCGTAGAAGTTGCGGGTCTTGAAGATGCGCTTCCACGCGCCCTTTTCACGCTGCTCGGCTTTGAAGTGGGCTTCCTGGCCGCTGAGAATGTAGTCACGCTCAGCGTCACTCAGGCGCTGCTGATCACGCGGATGCTTGTACAGCAGCATCCACAGCAGGGTCCACAGCACACCGGACGCGCCAACGATGACGAATGCCAGCTGCCAGCCACTGTGCAGGATCGCCCATACCACCAGCGGTGGCGCCAGCAATGCGCCCAAGGACGAGCCGATGTTGAACCAGCCGATGGCGACCGAGCGTTCCTTGGCCGGGAACCATTCGGTGGTGGCCTTGACCCCGGCCGGCAAGCCGGCCGCCTCGGTCATGCCCAGCAACCCGCGCAGGAACGCCATGCTCTGCCAACCGCTGGCCAGGGCGGCCCCCGCACAGGCCAGCGACCAGGCCAAGGCGAAGACGGCAAAGCCCAGTTTGGTGCCGATGAAATCGATGAGCCAGCCAGCAATCGGCTGCATGAGGGCGTAACACATCTGCCAGGTCGCGACGATCTTGGCGTATTGCTCGGTGGTGATGGATAAGTCGGTCATCAGGGTGGGAGCTGCCACCGAGAGGGTGTTGCGGGCGAGGTAGTTGACGACGAGCCCGGCCGTGACAAGGCTGACCATCCACCAACGGATGCCTTTGATCTTCATGGTTCACCTGAATCTTGTTTTTAGAGTGACGGGTGATCTGCCCCATGCGCCGGCAGGGCGAAATGAGACAAATTGTTTCAGGTGAAGAGTGCCATGTCGTAGGTCGTCGTACAACAATAAATATCAATGATCCGAGAAATCGAAAAGTTCGCAGCGAGCCTCTGATGAATCCTGCGTTGTTGTACGATCTCCTTGCTCAATCCAGGTGACGGGCTCGCAAATCCTGCGCCAGCATGTCGATGAACGAACGCACCTTGGCTGAGCCGTACTTGCTCTCTCGATGCAAGATATGGATCGGCCAGGGGGCCTCCTCGTAATCGGCAAGAATGACCTTCAGCTTGCCGCTGGCCAGCTCATCGACCACCTGATACGACAACAGCCTGGCAACGCCCAGTCCATCCACTGCCGCAGCGATCGCGCCATCGTTGCTGGTGACTGTCAGCCTCGGCTTCATGCGTACCAGGGTGGGTTCGTCGGCCAGGCCGAAGCGCCAGCCGGCGCGCGGCGAGAGGGTGGTAGTAGCGATCACCGCATGCTCCAGCAAGTCCGACGGGTGCTGCGGCTCGCCCCATCGGGCAAGGTAGTCGGGCGATGCACACAGCATCCGCCGCACCCGGCCCACGCGCAGCGCCTTGAGACCGGAGTCAGGCAGCGGCCCGATGCGCACGGCCACGTCCATGCCCTCCTCGACCATGTTCACCACGCGGTCGAGGAAGTACGCCGACACATCGACCTCGGGGTAGCGCTGCAGGTAGCGCACGATACAAGGCATGACGAACTTCTTGCCGAACAGGATCGGCGCGGTGATCGCCAGTTCACCCTTGGGCGTGGCGTTGATCCCGGCCGCAGCTTCGTTGGCTTCATGGATGCTGGCGAGAATGTGCCGGGTGTCTTCCAGGTAACGGCCGCCCGCATCGGTCAGCCGCACGCTGCGGGTGGTGCGCAACAGCAGCTTGACCCCGATCTGCTCTTCGAGGGCGCTGACGGCACGGGTAACGGCGGCCGGCGAGATGTCCAGGCGGCGGGCGGCAGCGGCAAAGCTTTCCAGCTCGCCGACAGCAACGAACACCTTCATCAGGTGGATCTGGTCCATGCACGCTCCTGAGCATCGGGGATGCGGGAGATTATCGGCTGCCTTAAAGCTCAAGCACCAGTGCCTGCGCTGGCACGGCACAACAGATCAGCGCAGTGCCTTCCTCCGGCATCTCGGCAGGGGGATTCGGGTAATGCACCTGCCCACTCACCACCTTGGTCTTGCACGTCCCGCAAGACCCACCCCGGCAACTGAACTCCGGTGACAGCCCGCGCGCCTCGGCCAGCTCCAGCAAGGTCCCAGCCCCCGGTGCCCAACGAGCCTCCTTGGCGGAGCTGGCGAAGTACACAGGTACCGGCTCGCTGGCAGCCGGCGGCTGCTGCAGCGTGGGGCGCTGGTCGTCGCCATGCCGGCGCAGTGTCGATGGCCCGAAGGCTTCGGCATGAATGCGGGCATCCGGCACATGCACGCCGCGCAATCCCTCATACAGATCCTGGGTGAAGCTGGCCGGCCCACACAGGTAGAAGTCGTAATCATCCAGTGCCAGCGCGCCCTTCACCTGCTCGATGCCCAGTCGCCCGACGTGCTCGAAGTCACGCCCTTGCACGGCTTCGGCCTCAGGCTGGCTCAACGAACGATGCACGCTCAAGCCAGGGCCGGCTCGCTGACGCAGTTCGGCCAGTTCCTGCTGGAACGGCAGATCACTCAGGCTGCGGGCGCCGTGGAACAAATGGATGCGGCGCGCCTGCCCGTTCGCCAACAGCTCGCGCAGCATGGCGATCAGCGGTGTGATGCCCACGCCCGCACCGATCAGCACGACAGGCCTGGTGCTGACGCTGTCCAGGATGAAGCTGCCCATCGGCCGGCGGACTTCCAGCCTGTCCCCTGCCCTGACACGCTCATGCAGAAAGCGCGACGCCGGGCCCTGCGCCTTGACGCTGATCCGCAGGTAGCCATCGGACGGCGCGCAGGACAGGCTGTAGGTGCGAATCAGCGGCGCATCGGCTCCCAGCGGGATACGCACGGGAATATGCTGGCCGGGCGAGAAGGTCACCGGCTCATCCGCGGCCAGATAGAACGAGCGTATGTCTCGACTCTCCTGCTCCACCCGCGCCACCCGCCAGGTCAGCCACTGGCGTTGCCGCTCACGCAGCTCAAGCCGCTGCTGCGCCTCGGCCCAGGTGCCGGTCATCAAGCTGGTTGGCGCGTACTCCTCGAAGGCCCAGCGCAAACTCACCGCCGCCCGGCGCAGGACCACCTGCTCGATGTCCAGTGTCCATAACCGCTCGGCGCCTTCGAATACCGTGATCAGCGGGCTGTCGAGTATCACCTCGGTGCGCCCGGTCACTTGCAGCACATCACCACTGCTGAAGTCGACGAACAACAGCCCGGCCACCGGGTTTTCCAGCAGGTTGCCAAGGGTGTTGAAATGCAGGTTGCCGGCATAGTCTGGAATGCTCAGGCGGTTGCCTTCGACCCGAACGAAGCCGGGGCGGCCGCCTCGGTGCGAGACGTCCACCGAACGGTGCCCGTCGGCGTGGTCGATGTAACTGGCGACGAAGAACGTGTCCGCGTTTGCGATCATCTGGGCGGTCGTTGCGTCCAGCCCTCGCGCATCAATCCGCCCTTGTTGCGGTTCATCGACACGGGTGTACTGGCGCAGCTGGATGTACTGCGGGCAATTGCCGAAAGACTGCTCGACCCGCACCTGCAGCGCACCACTTGCACCCTGAGCGATCAGCCCGTTGATGCGGTTACGCCGGCGCGTATGCAATTCGATGCCGAGCAGGCCGATGGCCCCGCCAGCAGCAAGCCCTGGCGCTGCAGGGTCGTCGCTGGCCGGGTGGCAGTCGATCAGCAATTGCCGTGGGTCAGGCGAGCTGACGAAGCCTGCCGGGCCCTCGAGCAACGTCGCCCAAGGTTTGCCGCCCTGGTCTACAGCACCGGCAACGATGAATGGCAATTGCTGGTAGAACGCGCGGTGCTGGTCGGGCATGTAGTCGCGGATGACTTTCTGCCCGAACACTTCCATGCGCTCCGAAACACCGACCTGTTCTTGCAGGCGCTTCTCGCCGGCATGCCAGGGCGAAGTGCGATGGCTGGGGAGTTGCTGCATGGCGGCAGTCCTCGTGTGGAGTAGCGGCTCAGATACTGGTCTGCAAGCCAATGGCCGTGCGCGGCATGGCGACAAAGCCAGGCAATGCTTCTATCCGGGCCAGCCAGGCACGCACGTTGGGATAGGGTTCCAGCGAGACATTGCCCTCGGGTGCGTGGGCAATGTAGGAATAGTTGGCAACGTCGGCGATGGTCGGCTCGCTGCCGGCGAGGAACGCCGACTTGGCCAGCTCGGCGTCCATCACCTTGAGCAAGGTGTGTGCTCGCGCAATGACTTCGTCGGTGTTGAACGAAGCGCCGAACACGGTCACCAGGCGGGCGGCTGCGGGGCCGAAGGCCAGCGGCCCGGCTGCAACCGACAACCAGCGCTGCACGCGTGCCGCTTTGACCGGGTCATGGGGTAACCACTTGCCCGCCTTGTCGTAGGTGCTGGCCAGGTACACCAGAATGGCATTGGAATCAGCGATCACGGTGCCGTTGTCATCGATCACCGGTACCTGGCCAAACGGATTGAGGGCGAGGAATTCCGGCTGCTTGTGCGCACCTTTGGCCAGGTCGACGAACACCAGTTCGGTAGGCAGGCCGAGCAGCGACAGCATCAGCTCGATGCGGTGGGCGTGGCCGGACTTGGGGAAGTTGTAAAGTTTGATCATGGGCTGGGCTCCAGGGCCGGCATCGGGGTGATGCCAGGTGGAGCCCATCCTGCACTGATCCGGCGGGCAGCAGAATCAGCGTGAGGAGCAAACCATAATTTCGCCTAGTGGAATAATAGGCCGGTCAGTGCCGCGACTGCTTCTGATAGCGATACAGCCCGCGCGCTGCCTCGACCACGTGCGGCACGCAAGCCTGCAATTCATCGAAACTCATGGCATCGAGCAATTCGAAGTTGTCTTCCAGCCCATGCAGTGAAATCGCCTTGAGCAACTGCTCCTGCTCTGGCGGCAGCTCCCCCCAACCCGCCACCTGCGTGCCGCGCATGTAACCGAAGCACCACTCTTCCATGATGATCGCTGGCCCCTCCTCGGCCTCGCTCTCTTCGAACAACGGCTCGAAGCTTTCGAGGTCCTGCGCCAGTTGCTCGGCGATCTGGTAGGCATAGCGCAGCATCAAGGCGGTGTAGGCCTCTTCATGGGCGGGTTTCTTGAACTTCGGCACCTTGCCGCCAGCGACGGTAGGCAACCATTGCTCGGGCAGCACGTCGACCGGGGAGCTGGCCAGGGCGGTGAAAAAGCCGTTGAGCTCGGCCAGGTTGAGCACCGAATAGTCGTTGCCGTAGGTGATCAGCAAGTCTTCGAGGCGGGCGAGTTCTTTTTCGCTGAGGGCAGGGAGCATGTGCGGGTATCCTGGGGTGAAGATTTGCCTGCACCCTAGCACATGGGGGATCGGATCTGCAGAAAGCATTCTGCGGCGGTTCGACACCCCGCTGAACCTGCGGCCAAGGGTTGCACAACTTTCGCAAGCTGTGCGGTCCCAGTGGCAGCGGGTTCAGCGGGGCGCCGAACCGCCGCGAATAGGCCCTTAAGCCTTAAACCGCCAGCGCACGCTCACGCAGCTCGCTGTTGAGGATGCGGTCGTTCTCGCTGTAGTCGACCGGGCAGTCGATTACGTGCACGCCAGGGGTCTTGATGCAGTGCTCGAGCAGTGGCAGCAAGGCTTCGGCGCTTTCGACGCGGTGACCATTGGCACCGTAGGCTTCGGCGTATTTGACGAAGTCCGGGTTGCCGTAGTCCAGGCCGAAATCGGTGAAGCCCATGTTGGCCTGTTTCCAGCGGATCATGCCGTAGCCATCGTCACGCAGGATCACCACGGTGATGTGCATGCCCAGACGGACTGCGGTTTCCAGCTCCTGGCTGTTCATCATGAAGCCGCCGTCGCCGCACACCGAGATCACCGGGCGGTCCGGGTACACCAGGTGCGAAGCCATGGCCGATGGCAGGCCTGCGCCCATGGTCGCCAGGGCGTTGTCGAGCAGTACGGTGTTCGGCTTGTGCGCCTTGTAGTTACGGGCGAACCAGATCTTGTAGATGCCGTTGTCCAGGGCCACGATGCCTTCGGACGGCAGCACGCGACGGATGTCGGCGACCAGACGCTGCGGGTAGACCGGGAAGCGATTGTCGTCGGCGCCTTCGGCGATCTGCGCCTCGTTCGCTTCACGAATGGCCATCAGACGGGTGAAGTCCCAGTGCGCGGTGTCGTTCAGTGCTTCGCTGATCTGCCACACGGCGTTGGCAATGTCGCCGATCACTTCGACCTGCGGGAAGTACACGGCATCGACTTCGGCGGAGCGGAAGCTGATGTGGATGACTTCGGTGCCACCACGGACCATGAAGAATGGCGGCTTCTCGATCACGTCGTGACCGATGTTGATGATCAGGTCGGCGGCTTCAATGGCACGGTGGACGAAGTCACCGGACGACAGCGCAGCGTTGCCGAGGAAGCGCGGGTGGCGCTCGTCGACCACACCTTTACCCATCTGGGTGGTGATGAACGGGATACCGGTCTTGTCGATCAACTGCTTGAGGACCTTGGCGGTCATCTTGCGGTTGGCGCCGGCGCCGATCACCAGGATCGGGCTACGGGCCTTGTGCAGTTTCTCTACAGCGGCTTCGATGGCCACGTGCTCGGCCAGCGGGCGACGGTGCAGGCTGCGCGGGATCGGCAGGGCGTCGGTCTGCTCGGCGGCGATGTCTTCCGGCAGCTCCAGGTGCACAGCGCCCGGCTTTTCTTCTTCAGCCAGGCGGAACGCTTCGCGCATACGGGCCGGGATGTTGTCGGCCGAGGCGAACTGGTGAGTGTACTTGGTGATGGGATCCATCATGCCGCACACATCAATGATCTGGAAGCGGCCCTGCTTGGACTTCTTGATCGGTTTCTGGCCGGTGATCATCATCATCGGCATGCCGCCCAGGTAGGCGTATGCACTGGCGGTTACCAGGTTGGTCGCACCAGGGCCCAGGGTCGACAGGCTGACGCCAGTCTTGCCGGTCAGGCGACCATAGGTGGCAGCCATGAAGCCCGCGGACTGCTCGTGGCGGGTCAGTACCAGCTTGATCTTCGACTTGCGCAGGGATTCCAGCAGGTCGAGGTTTTCCTCACCAGGAATGCCGAACACATACTCGACACCTTCGTTTTCCAGGCATTGCACAACGACATCGGCGGCCTTGGCCATCTTGCTTGTAACCTCAAGTGATCGGACGGAAAGTCCAGAAATGCGCAGCACGGTACGCTGGCATCGCTCGGTTCGGGGGCCAGGATTGCCCCGAACTTAAGTCTTGACGCAGCTTAAGCGCAAACAAGTCACGTTAATTTGCGAGAAATATTGTCGCACCGTACAGACGGCACAGATAGGAGGATACAGACAAAAGACATTTGGCTGCAGCGTCATAGCGCCGCATTGCCGGAGGACGGAAAAGACAAAACCCCTACCTGCGTGCGCAGATAGGGGTTTTGCGAAATGAATCTTGACGATGACCTACTCTCACATGGGGAAACCCCACACTACCATCGGCGATGCATCGTTTCACTACTGAGTTCGGGATGGGATCAGGTGGTTCCAATGCTCTATGGTCGTCAAGAAATTCTGT